>JAAZIG010000133.1 GCA_012510325.1 Bacillota bacterium | reverse complement strand
TGGATTCCGTCAGTGTGTACAGTACACCCATATCCTAATGAACGCCTTCGCGTCTGACCCAAGTTAGGAGCCCAGTGCGGTAGTTCCGCACGCTGGGATCTGTACGGGGGGTGCCGGGTAACCGGTATCCCTACCGTAACTTTTGTCCCATCAGGGCGGGCTCAGCTACCGGCTGAGCATGAGATAGCCCCCGGCGGCGAGGAGAGCCAGCCCCAGACCCTTCCCCAGAGTGAAGGGGATCTTGTCCAGACCGAAAAGACCGCACTGATCGACGATGAGGGCGGTAATCAGCTGTCCGGTGATAATCGCAGTCGTGGCGGTGGCCACGCCGGTACGGGAGATGCTCACGGTAACGCCGAAGATGATCAGCACGCCGAGCACCCCCCCCAGGTAGGTGTACCAGGGAGCCTCTTTGAGCAGGGTCAGGCTCCCCGTCCCCAGTCTGAAGAGATAAAGCGCCGTTGCAATCACGAAGATACCGACGATATGGACCACGAAAGTGGTCTCGAGCATACCGATGATTCTGCCGAGAGCGGCATTGAGTGAACCCTGCAGGGCCATGGCTGCTCCGGCGGCGGCGGCGATGATGAGGGCGAAGGCAGGTATTTCCATAGGCGGGCCAACCTCCTGTCTGCTCTTTCTATATCTTTGCTTCAAGGGGGGAAAATATTCTTTCCCGACGGCGCTCCCCGGGCCTGACCCGGCTCCGGGATAAAGGGGGAGGTAATCCGGGAAGATTAGCACAGGGAGCTCTCTCTGAAACAGGGGGCGGTGGCAAGAGCCGGGCTCCGGGAGAGCGGTGCATCCCGCCGGAGGTGGCAGTTGCGGAGAGCGCCAATATGTTATACGATGATCAGCGAGTACAGAACGGTAACAGGAAAAGCGCCGCCGCTGTTTTGCCGGAAGGATCACTTCCGGGGGCGGCACAGGATTGTCTGAAGGCTGGCTTGACTACCTTTGCAGGAGGGTTTTAAAGATGATCAGAATAGGGATCAACGGTTTTGGACGGATTGGGCGTTTGACCATGCGGGCTTCACTGGGAAGCGAGCAGGTAAAAGTTGTGGCGATCAATGACCTCGTCGACAGCGCCACTCTGGCTCATTTGCTGAAGTATGATTCAGTGTACGGCAAGCTTGATGTTCCGGTACAGGCGGATCCTGAGGGTCTGCGTGTCGGGGAGGATTACATCAGGGTCTATTCGGAAAGGGAGCCTGCGAAAATACCCTGGAAGGAAAGTGAAGTGGACCTTGTCGTCGAAGCGACGGGCCGTTTTCGCACCCGCGAGGCCGCTTCCGGCCATCTGAAAGCGGGGGCCCGCCGGGTGGTCATCACCGCCCCGGGCGAGGCGGACTTCATGGTCGTTCTCGGGGTTAACGAAGAGCGCTACAACCCGCAGGAGCATTTTATCATTTCCAACGCTTCCTGCACCACCAACGCACTGGCCCCGGTGGTTAAAGTGCTCCATGAAAAATTTGGGCTGGCCAAGGCGTTAATGAACACAACGCATGCCTATACGAACGATCAGGTGCTCCTCGATCTGCCCCATCCCGATCTGCGGCGGGCCCGGGCCGCCCTTTCGATGATTCCCACAACGACGGGAGCGGCCAAGGCGGTGGGGCTGGTGATCCCGGAGGTGGAAGGCAAAGTTGATGGATTTGCCGTGCGGGTGCCCTCGGCGAGCGTTTCTCTGGTCGATCTTGTCGCCGAGCTGGAGCAGGAAGTGACCCCGGCACAGGTTAACGAAGCCTTCAAGGAGGCGGCCTCAGGATCGCGTTATCTGGCGTTCAGCGATGAGCCGCTGGTCTCCATTGACTACCGGGGCAACCCGTACTCCTCAACCGTTGACGGTTTGTCGACCATGGTTGTCGGCGGCAATCTTATCCGGATAGTGGCCTGGTATGACAACGAATGGGCTTATTCCTGCCGCGTCGTCGATCTGGCCGCATTCATTGCCGAGAGCGAATAAGGAGGCAGTAAAAGCCGGTCCGCATCATATACTATTGTGAAGGGGTTCGGTTGATCCCCTTCCATCGATCTGAAGGGCGTGCCTTCAGATGAAAAGGAGCAGAACTATGGTGATTGATTTGCACAGGCAGAGCGGGTTGCCGCTGTTGTGGGATCCGGTAACAAAGCGGGTCATCTTCGAAGATGAAGCAGCCGGGCACAGCGCCCCTCCTCCTGAGATCCGCCGACGGCGGGAGATGAGTGCAGTTTTGTACGACGCTGAGGCTGCGGAGATAGATGAGCTCTACTATATGTACCGGGATGTCGCCCTGGCCGGCGACGGCGATGCGCTCAGGAATAAAGGGCTGCGCTATGATCTCACCGTCATCGTCCCCGGAACCTTGGGGGGGGAGTATGTCAAAACTGCGGGGCACTACCATCCGGAAAAGCCGGGAACAGGGCTGACCTATCCGGAGGTCTATGAAGTGCTGCACGGGCGGGCTCATTATCTGCTGCAGCGTCCCCGGCGGGAGCGCCCCGAAGAGCTTGAAACGGTCATCCTCATCGCCGCGAAACCGGGGGACAAGGTGCTGATCCCCCCGCATTTCGGTCATATCACGATCAACCCCGGAGATGATTACCTGATCATGAGCAACTGGGTTTCCCGGGATTTCTCTTCGATCTACGGACCCGTCCGGGAAGCCGGGGGCGGCGCTTATTTTGAGCTCAGCACGGAAGAGGGACCCGAATTTGTCGCCAATCCCGGCTATCAGCAGCTGCCCCCGCTGCAGCGCTGTCCCGTCACCCCCGTTCCACAGCTTGACCTCATCACCGGTTTTCCCCTGTACCGCATTTTTCAGGAGAAGCGGGAGTCACTGGATTTCCTGCTCTGTCCCGAAGACTACGCTGCTGTTTTTGAACACTATCTGGAGCAGCTGCTGGACGGCTGAGCCGCCCGCATCTGTCAACCTCAAGGGGGACCGCTTTTTTCCGGCGCTCCCCTTTTTTAGATCAGCGGAGCCGGGCCGATCTAAGCGGAGACAGTCTTGTCAAAGGGCCCAAAATGATATAATCTACTAGTAAGATTCGGAGGAGGTGGCCCGACCCGTTGTTCGAGAGGACCTATGAAGAGATCAACCAAAAAATACGCCGCGGCGCGGCGGTAGTTTTAACGGCGGAAGAAGTTCTGGAAGTGATTGCGGAAAAAGGGGTCTCCGGAGCGGCCCAAACAGTTGACGTGGTGACGACCGGCACTTTTGGGCCCATGTGCTCCTCGGGCCTCTTTTTAAATTTGGGCCATCCCCGGCCGCGGATCAAGATTAACGAGCTCTACCTCAACGGTGTTCCGGCATACGCCGGGTTGGCCGCAGTCGATGCCTATCTGGGAGCCACCGCGCTCCCTCCGGGAGATCCGCGCAACCGGAATCACCCCGGTGAATTTGTCTACGGGGGCGGGCATGTCATCGAAGATCTGGTCGCCGGGAAAGAGATATTGCTGCAGGCCCACGGCTACGGCACCGACTGCTATCCCCTGAAGAAGATCGAGACCACTTTTCGCCTCTCTGAGATAAACGAGGCGATCCTGTACAACCCGCGCAATGCTTATCAGAATTACAGCGTTGCGGTGAACCTGGGTTCCAAGATGATCTACACATATATGGGTATGTTGAAGCCGCGGCTGGGCAACGCCTACTACAGCTCTGCCGGACAGCTCAGCCCTCTGCTGAACGATCCGCTGTTAAAAACAATCGGCATCGGCACGCAGATATTTCTTGGCGGCGGCAGGGGCCGCGTTGCCTGGCACGGGACCCAGCACAATCCCTCTGTGGAGAGAGGGGCAAACGGGGTTCCCCGGAATGCGGCGGCCACCCTTGCGCTGATCGGTGATCTGAAGCAGATGCACTGGCGCTGGCTGAGGGGCCTCAGCTTTCTCGGTTACGGCGCCACCCTGAAGGTGGGTCTGGGCATCCCCATCCCCATTCTGAGCGAGGAGATCATGTCCTATTGTGCGGTGGAGGACGGGGAGATCTATGCGCCGGTAGTCGATTTCAGTAGGGGATATCCCTATAAAGAGGGCGGAGACCTGGGGCTGGTCAGCTATGCGGAGCTGAAAAGCGGCTCCATCAAGATTCGCGACCGCCGGGTGCCGGCGGCACCTCTTTCCAGCTATGTCGGAGCCAGGGAGATCGCCGCCACCCTGAAAAAATGGATCCTGGCGGGAGAGTTCACCCTGTCACCTCCAGTGGCGCCGCTGCCGTCTGTGGAGGCGGGAATCAAGTTGCAATCACTGCCGCAGCGCGATCCTTCGCCGGGAGGGATGTAGATGGTGATCAAACAGAAGCTGGTATTTCGTTTTCCCCCATCCGTGGTCGAGCAGCCGATTATCTATCGCCTGGTCAAAGACTTCGACCTCATGGTCAATATACTGCGGGCCGAGATCAATCCGAAAAAAGAGGGCCGCCTGATGCTTGAGCTGAGCGGCAGCGAGTCCGGATATCGCCGCGCCATCGACTGGCTCTGCAAGGAAGGCCTGCAGGTGATGAACCTGAAGCAGCAGATCTTCTGGAATGAGGAGCGCTGCACGCAGTGCGGCGCCTGCAGTGTGATCTGCCCTTCCGGGGCCCTGGAGCTGCAGCGTCCGGAGATGACGGTGCGTTTTCAGGAGGACAAATGTATTGTTTGCGAGCTCTGCCTGAGAGCATGCCCCGCGAGGGCCATGGAAACCCTGATCGAAGATAACGGATGAGCGCGAGAAGGCTCTACCGGAATGCCGCCGGAGACAAAAATTTCAGGTCTTTCACCGTTGCGGTTAAAGAGACGGATCTATGGATTGCCGTGCCTGCGGACAGCTACAGCGAGGCGCTGCCCGGCCGGACGGAGGAGCTGGTCTGGCGGCTCCGCCGGCAGCTGGAGTCCTATATTGCGGCTCATCCGGATTTCGCCCTGACCAGGGAACCCTACCTGGCGGAGGGCGCCGCTCCGGAGGTGGCGCTGCAGATGATCCACGCGGGCAACACTGTCGGCGTGGGGCCGATGGCAGCGGTTGCCGGGGCCCTGGCGGAAGCTGTCGGAGAGCGGCTGCTGCGCCATTGTTCCCAGGTGATTGTCGAAAACGGCGGCGATATCTTTATGAATACTGTCGAACCGGTCAGGGTGGCAGTTCTTGCCGGAAAATCCCCCCTGAGCAAAAAGATCGCCCTTCTTGTCGAACCGGACGGCTGCTCCTGCGGGATCTGCACCTCTTCGGGCACCACCGGCCACGCCTACAGCCGCGGGAAAGCCGATGCCGCGGTGATCCTTTCCCCTTCCGCCGCTCTCGCCGATGCCGCGGCAACGGCGGCCGGCAATCTGGTGCAGGAGCCTGCCGATCTGGAGGGAGCGCTCTCCTTTGCCCGGAGTGTTTCCGGGATCACCGGCGCTCTGTTCATCTGCGGCGATCGGATCGCCCTTTGGGGACAGCTCCAGATCCAGCCCCTGACGTGGGAGGATCGGGTTGAGGGATGAATGGCCCCCTCCCCTTGAGCGCGGCAGCACTTTCGGTTATAATAATGATGCTCCGGTGCCGGCATAGCTCAATTGGTAGAGCAGCTGAATCGTAATCAGCATGTTGGGGGTTCGAGTCCTCTTGCCGGCTCCACGATAATGCCCGGAAACCCTGCAAGTAGGCTTCCGGGCTTTTTCAGTATTTATTGCCCGGCGAGCGCTTTTGCACCGGCAACACCCATACAACATCCAAACAAGGTTCGAATCCCCTTACCGTTCTCATAAAGATCAATATTCTTCGTCAGCCGTTTTCCCCCCCATCTCCGGCAGCGGCAGACCCTTCAGCCGGGGGCTTGAATCGCGGGCCTTTCGCCTTTGCCGAAACGCCGCCGTTCGCTTCAGGAATAATTATGTCGCAATTGTTCAAAATAAGGGATAACTTTACTATTAAGGAGGTTGTCCGCTGATGGGCGACATGTTGGTAACCCTGACGGAGGCGAGGGAGAATCTGTTAAGGGAATATGTGATTGCAAAAGGTGCCGAAAGGGCGGCAGTTCTATCCAAAATTCTCGAGATCGAGTCGGAGATTGAAGGTGAAAAGAAAAGGCGCCAGATTGTGCAGCCGCTGGTCTAAGGGGCGGTACAGAAAACTGTGGTAGTGATCCTTTGGCGGGCTCCCCCCGCCTTTTTTTATCCCTCTTCCCGCTGGCGGGTGGCGGCCGGAGGCTCCGACGGGAGCGCGCTGGAGCGGGGCAGGGTGGCGCGTTACTCGGCAGTTTTCGGGGGCTGCGCAGCGCTTTCCGAAAGGAGCGAAGAGTGAGACGCTCTGTTTGCTGCAGGAGGGGATCTATAGTATGATTAAGCGGAAAGATCACTAATTACAGGCGGGAGGGTTATCATGCAGGTAGATCTGACAGCTCTTCGGCAGGGCTTTGTCGATGTCGGTTATATTTGCGATGAAAATGCGCTCCTCACGGTTTATCTTGCCCTGAAGCTGCAGAAACCTCTGCTTATCGAGGGCGCTCCGGGGGTGGGCAAGACGGAGCTGGGAAAGACGCTGGCCAAGGTGCTGCAGACAGAGCTGATTCGCCTGCAGTGTTACGAAGGCCTGGACGAGACCAAGGCGCTTTATGAATGGAATTACCAGCGCCAGCTGCTGCGAATCCAGATCGATTCCCGGCAGGATGGAAACAAGCTTGAGGAAGAGGACCTTTTTTCTCTCTCCTATCTCCTGGAAAGGCCCCTGTTAAAAGCGATCCGGTCGCCGGAGAAAAAGGTTCTACTCATCGATGAAGTGGATAAATGCGATCCGGAATTTGAAGCTTTTTTGCTTGAAGTGCTCTCCGATTTTCAGATCTCCATCCCGGAGCTGGGGACGCTCCATGCCGAAAATATCCCGGTGGTGGTCCTGACGAGCAACAATGAGCGTGAGCTCTCCGACGGCCTCAAACGGCGCTGCCTCTATCTCTATTTTAATTTTCCCGATGTGGCCCGGGAGTCGAAGATCATTCGCTCCCGCGTCCCCGCAGTGAAAGATCATTTTGCGGCAGAGATTGCCCGGGTGATCGCTCACATTCGCAGCCAGGAGGAGCTGCGCAAGAAGCCCTCCATCGCTGAAACGCTGGACTGGACCCGGGCCCTCGTCGCTCTGGATAAAAAGAGGGTCGACGGTGCCGTGGTCAGCGATACGCTCAATCTGCTGCTGAAAAATCGCCAGGATCAGCTGCTGTTTCACCGAAAAATCGGAAAGAAAGGTATCGATCAGCTGCTGCAGCAGCCCGACACCCCGGGGGGGGAGCAGCGATGTCTTTAACCGCTCCGGCGGAGAGTCACTTCGAAGAGAATATGGCCGCCTTCGCTGCGCTGCTGCGTGCTGAAGGGCTCGTTTTGGGGACAGCGGAACTTCTCGATGCGCTGCAGGCCCTCCGCCATATCGATATCGCCGACCGGACTGCCTTCAAGACTGCTCTCCGGGCCACTCTGGTGAAGAGCGAGCGGGATCTGGAGATCTTCGAGCGCTCCTTTGAGCGCTATTTTATTCCCCTGACTGCGCAGGCAGAACATCTTCGCGAAGCAACGCTGCAGATGGAGGCAGAGAGCGCCAGGCTGAAGGATGCGGCCGGCGAGCTCTCCTTTAAGGGCGAGCCCCTGCCCCTTTCTGCGGAGGAGATGCTGCTCTATACCTCTCTCCCCGAAGAGCAGAGGCAGAATCTGCAACGCTTTGTTCAAGAAACAGAAGCGGCGGAAAAAGAGATGCGGCCGCTGCGTCCCCTTCTCGAGACCGTCGTTAAGGGGCACCTGCGCTACTGGCACAGCCGCAAAGAGCAGCTTTCTCCAGGGAGCGGCGCCGGCGGCTCCGGCGGCGGTGCCGGCGGTATCTCCGGCGCCCCGGTCAACCGGGAGCGGCGCTTGCGCGAATCGGATATCCGGGAGCTGTCCCGGGCCGATCTGCCGGCGGCGAAGGCGCTCATCGATCGGCTCTCAAGGCAGCTGGCCCGCAGACTGGTCTATCAGCGCCAGCGGAGCGCTTCCCGGGGCGCGCTGGATTTCCGCCGGACGGTCCGGGCAAATATGCGCTTCGGTGGACGCCTTTTTTCGCTGAAATACCGGCGAAAGCGCCGCTCGCCGCTGCAGCTGTTGCTGGTGGGGGATCTCTCCGCCTCGATGAAGCGTTACAGCAGTTTTGTGCTGCAGTTTATCTACGGTCTCCAGGCGGCGGTGGCCAATCTGGAGCTCTTCTCCTTCGCCGATACCCTGGAATACCTCACCCCGGCGCTGAAAGAGCAGACCGGGCTGGAACATATCCTCGAGCGGGTCGTTCTGGAGGGTGAATCCTGGGGTGGCGGGACCGATATCGGCGCTTCACTGACGGAGCTGTTCGAAAAATATCGCGAGCTGCTGACCCACCGGACCATCGTGATCATGGTCAGCGATACCCGAACGGTGCGGCTGTCCCAGGCGCTGGCGGCGCTGCAAAAGGTCCAGGAGCGGGTCCGTCAGGTGATCTGGCTGAACCCGCTGGCGCCGGAGGAATGGTCTCGCTACCGCTCGGTGCGGGAATTTGGCGAACTGGTGGAGATGTGGCCCTGCAACACCATCGATCAGCTGGAGAAAGCGGTTTCCGGGCGGCTGTTTGCCGCGAACACATATCTAGAACAGGAGGCAGGAAACGATGACCAAACGTATAGCTATCGCCGGTAAGGGCGGCACTGGAAAAACCACCCTGGCAGCCCTGCTGGTTCGGTTGCTGCAGGAAAACCGGCCGGACAAAGCTATTCTCGCCGTCGACGCCGACCCCAACGCCAACCTTAACGAGGCTCTCGGCCTCACTGTTGAGCAGACTATGGCCATGGTTGTGGAGGCGATGAAAAAGCCGGGCGGTGTGCCCACGGGGATGACCAAGGATATTTTTGTTCAGTACGAGCTTAACCGGTCCCTTGTCGAGACGAAACACTTTGATCTGCTGGTGATGGGCAGCCCGCAGGGAGCGGGGTGCTACTGTTTTCCCAACGATCTGCTGCGCCGTTTCCTGGAGCAGCTGAGCGAAAATTATGACTATATGCTCATGGACAATGAAGCCGGTCTGGAGCACCTCAGCCGGCGGGTGCTGCCCGAAGCCGAGCTGCTCCTGATCACCAGCGACGCGACAGCCCGGGGGATTCGCTCCGCGGGGAGAGTGCGGGAGATCATTGAAAATGTCAAGCTGAAGATAGAGCGGATGGGCCTGGTGATCACGCGCACCCGCCCCGAGGGGATGGGGAAGCTCGATGAAGAGATCGCCCGGACGGGTCTGGAAGTGTGGGGGGAGATCCCCTTCGACCCGGCGGTCATGGAATACGATCTCGAGGGCAAACCGCTTTTTGATCTGCCCGCCGAATCGCCGGCGGTTCAGGCGGCCTTGAAGCTGTATCAGTCGCTGGCGCTGTAGCCGCGCCGAAGGGGGAGAGGCCGTGCTCTTTGAAGACCGCCTTGAGGCCGGTGTTCTTCTGGCCGAAAAGATGAGCAGCTTTCAGGAAGAGGACCCTCTGATCCTGGCGGTGCCCCGCGGGGGTGTCGCCGTTGCCCTGCCGCTGTGGCGCCGGCTCGGCGGCGAACTCGATCTGGTCATGGCCCGAAAGATCGGCGCTCCCGCCCAGCCGGAGCTGGCTGTCGGTGCCGTCACCGCAGACGGCCGAATGCTGATCAACGAGACTGCCGCCGCCCGGCTCCGGGTGTCGGACAGCTATCTGGAGCAAGCTTCGGCAAGGGAACAGGCTGAAATTGCCCGCCGGCTTCGTCTGTACCGGGGCCGGCGGAAACCGCCGCAGATCGAAACCAGGACGGTCATCGTCGTCGATGACGGGGTCGCTACGGGATTTACCCTGCGCGCCGCCCTGAAAGGGGTGAAACGGGACCGTCCCCGAAGACTGATCCTGGCGGTTCCTGTCGGTCCGCCCGGGGTTCTGGAGCGGCTTCGCCGCGAGGTTGACGCACTCTGTTATCTCGAGGCGCCGCCTCATTTCTCCGCTGTCGGGCAGTTCTACCGTGATTTCAGGCAGGTTGGCGACGGCGAGGTGCAGGCTGCCCTGAGAGAAGCCTGGGGTGAACAGTGAAAGAAGGCGTTTTTTGTGTTTTCCCCGGTTTCTTTTCCGGAGCGGGCGATTCGCCCTTTGTTGACAATTGATCGCCAAAAGGATAACTTGTAGATATACCGGCGCCTAAAAGCCGGGCTCTTATCAAGAGTGGAGGAGGGACGGTCCCGATGAATCCCGGCAACCGGTTCGCTGCAGCGATCACGGTGCCAATTGCCGCGGGGGATTACCCCGGGAGATGAGAGGTGACCGGGACCTCTTCTTCGAAGAGGTCTTTGTTTTTGCAGCTTATTTCAACCCAAGGAGGCAGTTTCAAATGAACCGGAAAGACTATCTGTTTACTTCGGAATCGGTTACGGAAGGCCATCCGGACAAGCTGGCCGATCAGATTTCCGATACGATCCTCGATGCCATCATCGCCCAGGATCCCCTGGCGCGGGTTGCCGCGGAGACGATGGTGACCACGGGGCTTGTTTTTGTCTGCGGGGAGATCACCACCAAGTGCTACGCCGATATCCCCAGCATCATTCGGGAGAAGGTCAAGGAGGTCGGCTATACCAGGGCCAAATACGGTTTTGACGGGGACACCTGCGCCGTGCTCACCTCTATCGATGAGCAGTCCCCGGATATAGCGATGGGGGTGGACCGGGCTCGGGAGGTCAAGGATGAGGAGTCCGGCGACAGCCTTGATCAGATCGGGGCCGGCGATCAGGGCATGGTCGTCGGTTACGCCTGTGATGAAACCGACGAGCTGATGCCGCTGTCCATCTCCCTGGCTCATAAGCTGGCCCAGCGCCTCGCTGCTGTGCGCAAGGAGGGGCTGCTGCCGTATCTCCGTCCTGACGGCAAGTCCCAGGTAACGGTGGCCTACCGCGACGGCAAACCGGATCACCTGCAAACGGTGGTTGTCTCCGCCCAACACAGCGAAGAGGTATCCTTAAAGCAGATCGAGAAGGATATTACTGAACTGGTGATCAGGGAGACTGTTCCCCCGGAGCTGCTCACTGCCCGGACCCGCCTGCTGGTTAATCCGACGGGGCGCTTTGTTACCGGCGGTCCTCAGGGGGACGCCGGGCTGACGGGGCGGAAGATCATCGTGGACACATACGGCGGAGCCGCCCTGCACGGCGGCGGCGCTTTTTCGGGAAAAGATCCCACCAAGGTCGATCGCTCGGCCGCTTATGCCGCCCGCCACGCCGCCAAAAATATTGTCGCTGCCGGGCTGGCCCGACGTTGTCAGCTGCAGATAGCCTATGTTATCGGGGTGGCCAGGCCTGTCTCCATCGCCGTGGAGACTTTCGGCACCTCTTCTCTGGCTCCGGGGCGGCTTGAAGCGCTGCTTAACGAGTGTTTTGATCTTCGTCCGGCGGCGATCATCGAGCAGCTCGATCTGCGCCGCCCGATCTATCAGCAGCTGGCGGCATACGGCCATTTCGGCCGTCCGGAGCTCGATCTGACCTGGGAAAGGCTTGATCGGGTGTCTCTGCTAAAAGAAAAAACCGGCTGAAGGCGTTTGCGCCCGGCGCACCGGGAAACGGCCGGCAGCCGATGGAGGGATTCCGCTGGAAGATCTGGAAAAATTGGAAGGAACCCTGGAACGGATCCGGTATTACAACGAGGAAAGCGCCTACCTGGTGGGACGGCTGCGCTGTATCAGCGGTGATGCCGTCACCATTGTCGGCAGCTTCCCGCCGATGCAGGAGGGGGAAAGTCTCCGGATCACCGGACGGTGGCAGGTGCATCATCGCTATGGACGCCAGGTGTCGGTGGAGCGCTGGGAGCGCATGCTTCCCGTGACCGCAGAGGGTCTGCAGCGCTATCTCTCTTCGGGGCTGATCAAGGGAGTCGGTCCGGTCACCGCGGCGGCGATGGTGGAACGGTTCGGGCTGACGGCGCTGGAAGTGCTGGAACACGAGCCGGAACGGTTGCAGGAGGTACCCGGTATCGGGCCGAAGAGAGCAGCGTCCATCCTGGAGAGCTACGGGAAATATCGCGAAATGCAAAATGTCCTCATCTTTCTGCAGGGTTACGGCATCGGTGTGGGCCAGGCGCTTCGCCTGTACCGCCATTACGGCCCGCAGGCGGCCGACCGGGTCAGGGAAAATCCGTATATGCTTGCTGAAGAGGTCCTCGGAATCGGCTTTAAAACAGCAGATCGCATCGCCCGGCAGATGGGTCTTCCCGCTGAATCCCCGGTCCGGGTCTGTGCGGCGGTGCTTTTTGCGCTGCGCGATGCCGCGGGAAGGGGCCATGTCTACCTGCCGCGAAAGAGCCTGCTCGAACAGGTCGGCGAATTGCTTACCGCACCCGGGGAGACTACCTCTCCCCCGGCGGCGGCGGGGCATCTGCAAAAGCTGGCTGAGGAGAAGAAGATCTACCGTGTGGATACTGCCGACGGAGAGATTGTCTACGCCGCTCCTTTTTACCATGCGGAGAAAGGGGTCGCCCGGCGGCTGCAGATGCTGCTCTCCGTGCCGCGGCGGTGGAGCACTCCCGCGGGCGGGGCCGCCCTGGAAGCGGCAGCGGGAAAAAGCAGCGGGCTCACGGAAGAACAGCATTTGGTTTTGGAACAGGCGCTGGGCCAGGGGGTCCTCGTTGTCACCGGCGGGCCCGGAACCGGCAAAACAACGACGATCCGGGCGCTCCTCTCTCTCTTCTATTCATTGAGGCAGAGAGTGCTGCTCGCCGCTCCCACAGGACGGGCCGCCAAAAGGGTGAATGAAGCGACGGGAGAGGACGCTTCCACGATCCACCGCCTCCTCGAGTACAGCTATACCGAGGGCGAAGGTTTTAAATTCCTGCGCAATGAAAAGAGGCCTCTGGAGGCGGATGTGCTGATTATAGACGAAGCCTCCATGGTCGATCTGATGCTCATGTACCAGCTGGTCCGGGCCGTTCCTGAAGGATGCAGCCTGATCCTCGTCGGTGATGCCGATCAGCTCCCGGCGGTGGGCGCGGGCAATGTGCTGCGGGATCTGTTGGAATCAGGGGTGATCTCTGCAGTTCGTCTGACCCATATCTTTAGACAGGCCCGCGAAAGCCTGATCACGATGAATGCGCACCGGATCAACCGGGGGGAGATGCCGCAGCTCAATATAAAGAACAAAGATTTTTTCTTTGTTGATGAAGCTGTTCCCGACCTCGTTGCCCGGAAGGTGGTGCAGCTGTGCTGTGAGCGGATCCCCAACTACGGCCCCTTTGATCCGGTTATGGATATCCAGGTGATTACGCCGATGCGGCGAACCGCCGCCGGGGTCGACGAGCTGAACAAGCTGCTTCAGAAAGCGCTGAACCCCCTCGGCGGAAAGAGAGAAGAGGTCACCGTTCGCGGGGAAAGGTTTCGCCGGGGTGACAAGGTCATGCAGATCCGGAACAACTACCAGAAAGAGGTCTTCAACGGGGATATCGGATTCATCAGCGCCCTCGATCTCGAGGAGGGCGAGCTGACCGTAACCTATCGTGATGCCTCCAGCGACCGCGCGGTGCCTTACAACTTTGGCGAGCTCGATGAACTGACGCTGTCCTATGCCATCTCGGTGCACAAGAGTCAGGGCAGCGAGTACCCGGTTAT
>JAAZIG010000132.1 GCA_012510325.1 Bacillota bacterium | reverse complement strand
TTTGATCTTCTGCAGAGCAGGGGCTGCTCCTGCGCCAAATATCATGCGGGGATGAACGCCACAGAGCGGCAAAACAGCCAGGAAGCGTTTATCCACGACCGCGCTACGGTGATGGTGGCGACCAACGCCTTCGGCATGGGGATCGACAAATCCAATGTCCGCTATGTGCTGCACCACAATATGCCCAAAAACATAGAGGCGTACTATCAGGAGGCGGGCCGGGCCGGGCGCGACGGCGAACCCGGAGAGTGTCTCCTGCTCTTTGGCGCCCGCGATGTTCTCGTGCAAAAATTTATGATCGGCGAGACCGTCTATGCCCCCCAGAGAAAGGCTCACGAATACCGGAAGCTGCAGCTCATCACCGACTATTGCCACACCTCCGGCTGCTTGCGCAGGTTTATCCGGGAGTACTTCGGGGAGGAGGAGCTCCCGCTGCAGTGCGGCAATTGCGGCAACTGCAGCGCCGACAGCGAGCTTGTCGAGATCACCCTCGAGGCGCAGATGATCCTCTCCTGCGTCGTGCGGGTTAAGGAGCGCTACGGCGCCGTGATGATCGCCGAGATCTTGAAAGGATCGCGGAACAAGCGGCTGCTTCAGCTGCGCTTTGACGAGCTGTCTACATACGGGCTGATGAAGGAGTATCCCCTGGCGCAGATCAAAGAGCTGATCAACCTGCTGGCTGCCGAAGGTTATCTGGCGCTCACGGAAGGTCAGTATCCGGTGCTCAGGCTGGGCCCGAAGGCGGCGGCGCCGCTAAAAGAGGGGGAAAAGGTGTGGCAGCGGCGGCGCAGAAGAAAAACGGCTCCCGCTCCCGACATTCTCTTCGAAAAGATGCGCCTGCTGCGCAAAGAGATCGCGGCGCGGGAAGGGGTTCCGCCCTATATTGTTTTTTCCGACAGCACCCTGCGCCAGCTGACCGAGCAGCTTCCCCGGGACCGGGAGTCCATGCTTCGGGTAAAAGGGATCGGCCAGATCAAAATGGAGAAATTCGGCGAGCTCTTTCTTCAGCTTATCGGGGAGCACCTGCTGGAGCAGCAGCCCCTACCCTGACCTTTTCCTTCCCGGCAGCAGGGAGTCACCGGGTTTTCTCGCTTATCCCTCCGTTTCGCTGAACAGGGCCAGCAGCTCGGCGGCTTTCTTACGGTTGTTGCCCTTGGCGCTGATGAAACGCTGAACTTGAAAAGTGCTCAGCTGCGCTTTCCGGTAGAGCCGCCGGACAAAAGCGGTGTCATGGTTGGAGAGCAGCACGGGGATCCCCCGGCCGGCCAGCGCCACCGCCAGCCCGGCCAGCTTCTTCTGCTCCTCCATGCTGAAGCCGCCGCGGCTGTACTCCGTAAAGTCCGCTGTTGTGGAGAGGGGCACATACGGCGGGTCGCCGTAAACCACGTCCCCCGGGGACAGCTCCGCCATGAGCTCGCGGAAGTCCCGGCAGACGAAGAGGGCGTTTCGCGCTTTCCGGGCGAAAAAGAGCATCTCTTTTTCGGGGAAATAGGGTTTTTTGTACCGGCCGAAGGGGGTGTTGAATTTGCCGGAGGCGTTGTAGCGGCAAAGACCGTTGTAGCCGTGGCGGTTCAGGTAGAGGAAGAGAGCCGCCTTTTGCTCACCCGAACAGGGGCCGTTGAACCGGGAGCGAAAGCGGTAGTAGACCTCCCCCCGGTTTGTCTCCGGGGTGAAATACTCGCGGCAGTAGTCGACAAAGCGGGCGCCTTCCTTCTGGAGGACCCGGTAAAGATTGATCAGGTCGGCGTTGCTGTCGCTGAGCAGGTACGCCGGGTAGTCCACATTGAGGAAGACGGCGCCCGATCCGACGAAGGGCTCCACCAGCCTGCGCCCCGGCGGCAGCTGAGCTTTGATCCGGTCGATGAGGCGGTATTTGCCCCCGGCCCACTTTAAAAAAGGTTTCAATGTGACCCCCCCTACAGTGTTTAAACCTTCCACCCGGGGGGGGTGTACTCCTTCCGCAGCACGGGCGAGCGGCGGGTTTTATTCCCGGAAGTTGCGACAGTTCCACCTGAATTTGCCGGAGCGGCGCCGGGGTGAGCAAGGGGAAAAAACCAGGGCAAGTCTGTTCTCGACTTGCCCTGCACTTTCGCTGAAATTAACAGGTGCCCTACGGTTTAGGCTTTCTCCCAGAGGGTGGCATTGGCGTTGCCGAAGCCGCCGCAGAGGGAGGCCAGGCCGTACCTTGCTTCAGGCAGTTCGTGTTTCATAATATTGTTCAAGGTGATGACGATGCGGGCCCCCGATTCGCCGAGGGGGTGGCCCAGAGCCAGCGCTCCGCCCCAGAGGTTGGTTTTCTTGAACGGCGCATTCTCTTCCAGGCCCAGCTCCCGCAGGCAGGCCAGAGCTTGGCTGGCAAAAGCCTCATTTAGCTCAACCACGTCGATATCGTCTGCCGTAAGCTCGTATCTTTCAAACAGCTTGCGCACGGCGTTGAGCGGCCCGATTCCCATGACCGTGGGATCGCAGCCGGCCATGACTCCGCCCCGGTAAACCAGATGATAGTCCAGACCCAGTTCGTCGGCTTTGTTGCGCTCCATCAGCAGCAGAGCACAGGCGCCCTGAGTTAAAGGAGAGGAGAAAGCGGCAGTAATGACGCCGTTTTCCTTGAAGGGGGTGGGCATCGCCGCCATCCCTTCCCGGGAGATGTTGTCCCGGATCCACTGGTCCCGGTCAACCATAAATTTTTCTCCGTCTTCGGTATGTCCTTCGACGGGGACGATCTCATGATCAAACTTGCCCGCATCGCGGGCCGCCGCTGCGCGCTTGTGGCTGTGGTAGGCCATCTCGATCATATCTTCAGCGTTGACGTTCCACTTTTCCGCCACTTTTTCCGCTGTCGGTCCCATCGGCAGCTCCATCGGGTTGTACCTTTCGTAGAGCCGCATCGGGGGTTCCAGCCCTTGACCCATCTTTACATTGAGCATATCCTCAACCCCGCCGGCGACAAAGATATCGCCTTCGCCGCACCTGATCGCCCGGGCGGCGTGCTCAATGGCGGACATCCCCGAGGGACACTGCTGGTTGATCGTATTGGTGGGAATACTTTCAGGGTAACCGCCGGCCAGCCAGGCCAGTCTGCCGATATCGTTCTGCATACCGATCTGGTTGGCGCAGCCGATGAGAACAGCCTCCACCTCTTCCGGTTTGACCGCTTTGTTCCGTTCAAAAAGCGCATCGAAAACCGCGGTCAACAGTTCATCGGGGGTGCGCTTTCTGAACCAGCCCTTCTCGGCATGGGCTCTGCCGTTCGGGGTTCTGACCCCGTCGACAATAACACATTCTTTGAGCATACTTTTAACCTCCTTATTTTTCGCCTGGATTATACAGCTGTGCTTTCCACTGATGTTCGCTGGACAGGATAACGGCCCTCCGAAGAACAGAGTTAAACCGGTCACTTGTCCATGGTTGTAATAGTTCTCTACTTATTTGGATAATTCCTTCTTGTTTGTTTATTAATTTTTTTCTAAACCGGATCAGCCCGGCGGACTTTTTTAGCCCCCCGAACCCGGGGAAACAGCTATTCTGCATGTTTGTGCCGGTCAGGCTCAAAAATATCTCCAATATTGAAGGATTTGTGAATTGTGTGTAGAACGCAATAGTATGCAGGAAGGATGGCGAAAGGATGATGGAGTCTCAATCTTTCCATCATTCCCCCGAGGATTGGCCGGCCTGCCGCCGCGGGCGCGGACAACGGAATAGGGTACCTGAAGATTATTCAAACTTATATTGATGCTGAGACGGAATTGCAGTATAATGGATGGAGTAGCAAGAATATACTGAAAAGTTAAAAATCAATTTCCAAACTACGCTGCCATGTCCGGATGACAACATGGTTGATCGGCAGACAGAGTGATACCGGGATAGCTGAACAGGGGGAAACAGCTTGGGTGAGATCAGCGCCGGCTCGATCATGCTTTTCGGTTATTTGAGCATGGCTTTGCTTGCAGGGGTTTTTATTCGCAGCCAGTTTAAAATATTCCAGAAGTATCTCATTCCAGGATCCATTATCGCCGGTTTCATTTTGCTTGTAATCGGCCCGGGATTTTTAAGTCTGGTGAAAGCACCGCTCGGCGATGACGCTGACTTTTTGGTCTTTAATCTGCTTACAGTAATTTTCATCATCATCGGCCTGAGGGGGAGGTCGGCTGAGAAAGGCAGCCGCAGCGAAGTCCTGCAATCAACTGCGCTACTGACCATACTTCGATCTTTTCAGCTAATTGTCGGAATATTATTCACCCTCGTTGTCGTATTGTTAATTAACCCGGGTCTCTTTCGCGGGTTCGGTTCAATGCTGATGCTGGGACAGGGATTTGAGCCGGCCATAGCGAGCTATTTCGGCGGCTCTATGGAATATGAACTCGGTTTCACCGGAGGGCAGAGCATCGCTTTTGCCTTCAGCGCAATCGGTTTCCTGAGCGCTTATCTTTTCGGCCTGGCCTATATCGTCCTGGCCAAAAAATGGGGGTTTATCGTTCCCGTTACCGGTGAAGGGAGCGTTTCAGTGCAGACGGGCGTCATCGGGTCAGGAGAGGAGAAAAAAAGTGCCGGTCTGTTGACGATGCACGGTCAAACGGTGGAAACCTTTTCGGTTCACCTGGCTGTGATCGGGTTTGCCGTTCTGGTGCTGTACGGTTTCCTGAAAGTGATTGCCCTGATGATGGTCCATAACTTCAGCCCCGGGGTGGTCATCGTTACGGAGACGCTGTTTGGTTTTAACTATCTCTTCGCCCTGTTGGCCGGGATGGCGGTAAGGGGGCTGCTGCGCTTGCTCAAGATCGACGCTCTCATCGACCGCGGCATTTTGGACCGCCTTCTGGGTGTTGCCGTCGACTTTATGGTTGTTGCGGCGATCGCCTCCATCCCGCTGGTAATCACCCTGGCGAACCTGTGGGAGACGCTGCTTCTCTCCCTGGGCGGAGCGGGGCTGACGCTGCTTGCGGTCAATCTGTTGATGGGGAGGGTGTGCCGGGAGAAAAACATCGGGAGACAGGCGGCCATGTTCGGTTTTTTAACAGGCAATATCTCCTCTTCCATTGCTCTGTTCAGGGTTCTGGATCCCCACCTGGAGGATCCGTTCATCGGTGACCTGGCCTATGCCGGGGGGCTGAGTTTTATCGCCGCGCTGCCTCTGTTTTTCTTCATGAATATACCGGTTTTCGGCGGATTGATTCAGCTGGCCGCCGCTGCCGGGCTGACGTTGCTCTATGGAGGAGCCCTCTTCTGTGCCTGGTATTTCCTGATCTATCGGAGGGGGCGGGCTGGAAGGTAGCTGCGGCGGGTTGGTGACAAGTATGGGCGATCTGATTTGGGAACACGGGCAAGAACCGTTCGGCGAACAACCGGGACGCCCGCTCCGGATATTTTCCGGAACGGCAGCGGCATGGCCGTGAAACAGGTTGTTCAGGCGGGGACTATTTCTTGAGGCTTTAAAGGGGGTAGCTGGATGAGACTGAAAAGAGGAAAGTACATCCTGGCAACAGTACTGGCACTGGCGCTTTTGCTGAATCCTGTTGCCGGTATGGCTGGAGCGGTTGTAGCAATGCCTGCCGGCGAAGGAACCCCGGGCGCGGCGGCTTCCGGAAGCCCTTTCCGGCAATCAGCTTCGCTGCTCGGATCGATGTTTTACCGCAACAGTCAGACTCTTGCCGGGCCGGAGGAAGAAGAGGAGAGCTTGTTGGGACCCCTGTTGGGTACTGTTGGGGAATTCCTGGAGCTGTTTCTGGAGGACGAAAGGCTCAAGGAGGTCCTCGGGGAAGTTCTCGATGAGATCCTGAAAGATGAGCGGATCGCAGCTTACGATCTGGAGGCCCTCGTTGTGGGGACGCTGCGAGACGATCGGCTGGCCGAGATTTTGGGCAGTGTCATCGCCGATCATCTCCGGGAAGAGGATTTTTTAAATTTTGTGGAGCAGATGACCTTTGATCTGGCCGCTCTGTTGCAGGATCCGTCCATCGAATCGTATCTGCAAAAGGTGGTCGTCTCCCTGCTGGAGGACGACCGGATCAACGAGTTTGTTTTCGATATTGTCTATTTCATCCTGGCGAACGTGGAACAATTTATCGACAATCTGGGAGAGGGCGAGCTGCTCGATGCCATCATCGGATTTGCCGAAGAGCTTATCGCCATGTTTGAAGAGCCCATCGTTAAGTTTGCCGAAGGGCTGAAAGAGGATCACCGGGTTACCGGCTATCTCGACGGAGTGCAGGCCTCCCTGGGGCTGGATGAGTGGGCTGATTTGGGGGGCTGGTTCATTGATCGGCTGGGCGACAGCCTGGAGCAAGACGCTCAATTCGAAGAGGCGCTGGCCGAGCTGAAGCTGCTTCTCCTGGGCCCTGAAGAGGTGACTGCAGGAGAGTATCCCGGGATCATTTCCCGTATCGCCGAACAACTTACCGCTTACATTCTCGATCAGGATAAGCTGATCGATCTGGTCAAGCCCTTGCTGGAGGAGTTAACCGATTTGGGTGAGATCGAAATCTCGACCAGAGACTATCAGGGGGCCTACACAGAGCTCTTTGCGGTCCTGTTTAAGATGATCGACGAGCTCGAGGACGGTCTGCTGGGTGATGATGGCGCCGTGACGGCGATCGGAGCGGAGTTTGCTTCCATTATGGATCATTACAGCGAATACGCTCCTTTTCCTGAAGCCAGTGACCCCTCCGGATGTATGGAAGACATCCAAGGAGAGGTTACCAATCAAGACGAAGTTGAAGATCATGTCGCCGACTTTTTGAACTACTGGGCCGAGGTGGCCGCCTGGGCTGCCGGCAAGAAGATCGAAAGAGGCGATCTGGATCCCCTTATCGAGAAGTTCTTCACCGGAGAAGAAGCTCATTATCTTGACGACATTCTGGAGGCGGTTTCAGCCTCCCTTGATGAGCTGATGGAAGAGCTGCTGGGGACAGAAGAGGACCCCGGCAGACTGGAGGGTGTTTTGAAAGGGCACCTCACCGGTTTCAAAGAAGACTTGATGGATTATCTGGAGGACCTTCTGGGAGAAGAAAACGGCCTTCTGGACGGGATTGCTCCCGAGATGGAGCAGATCATCACAGATAAACTGGAACAGATGATCGAATCCGGGGTGCTCTCCGATCTGCTGGAAGGAAAAGGCGAGACATTTTTGGAGGTGCTGCTGAATCTGATCACCGCCCTGTTGGACGATCTGCCCGATCTGGGGCTCGGCGACGGGGTGGACGGAGCGGGGCTGCAGGCGATACTGGATGATATCGCTCTGGAGCTGCCCTTTGCCGCGCTGACCGATCTGATCGATGTTGACGAGGTCAAGAAGCTCATCGGCGAGCTGGGAGCTCTCATCGACAGCCTTCCTCTGGACAGGGTTGTCCCCCTGATCAGAGATAATGCCGATGAATTGGGCTATGCCATCGCCGAGACCCTGCTGAACGGTCTCGCCGACGGGGTGGCGGATCCGGAACCGAAGGACCCCCGGGTGGCGGCGGTGATGGAGCTGTTAATCACGGAAGATCGTCTGCGCGAGCTTTACCTGGACCTCGGGGGAGTCGATCCCGACAAAATTACCGATGAGAGCGGCGTGCTCACGGTGATTTTGGCGGTATTGCTGGAAGTGGTCGGGGATGAAGAGCGCATTGAACACTTCCGCGAAAAGCTGGCCGGGGATTCGGAGCCGGCCATGGCGAACCTGCTCGAATACGGCAATAAATTTAGCGACTGGCTGCTGGGAAGCCTGCGCTCCTTTGCGGAGCCTTTCATCAAAAGAGGGCTCACCTCATTCTTGATCTTCACCCCCCGCGGGTACGGCGATGAGCTTGCCGGCGATCCGGCGGAGTGGATTACCTATGAGCGTTTCTCCGGCGATGCGGCCGAGGGAAGGCGGCTCGCCGGTGAGATCCTCACCCGGAGCATGGCTTCCCGGTTTGTTGATGAAAGCATGTCCAGTTTTCTGGTGGAGCACAGGGCGGTGGA
>JAAZIG010000131.1 GCA_012510325.1 Bacillota bacterium | reverse complement strand
TATGTCACCCCCCGTATGGAGAAGATGCTGATCAACGGCGAAGAGGTCGAAACAGTGTGGATGCCCTACAACTGGGGCCACAAAGCCTTAAGCCGGAAACCGAGCACGAACTATCTGACCATCGATGCAGGCGATCCCAACACTTCGATTCAGGAAACGAAAGCCTGCCTCGTCGATATTGTCAAGGGCTAGCGCCCGGCGCAGTCCTGAGTGTGCATTGGTGTTGGCCATATTTGCACTGTTGCGTTGAAACGAAGCTGACTGAGTCTGGGGACAGGCCCGTAAACCCGGGGTCTGTCCCCAGTCAGTTCCAGCAGAGGGAGGTTCAAAGTGGGTACTATGGAGGCGGAGCTCAAAAACTGGTTAAAAAAACGTCCCTATCTCGGCGAGATTGCCGGATTGCACAGAATAATAACGGCAACAGTTGAACAGAGCGCCGTTTCGGCAACGGGGAACGCCGATCCCGGTGAGGAGCGGACAGTAAAAGAGCTGGAAAAAGGGATTCCCTTTCTCAGAGCTGCTCAAACTGACGGAGGTGCGGTGGAATCTGCGGCAGGTCTCTTCAAGGAGATCATCGATGCCCTCGCCGCGGCATCACTGACGGAAAAGATTGACGACTATGCCCGGCTCATGCAGCGCGCTTTTGAAAAAGAGCCTGCTCTGCCGGAACAGATCATTGCGGAAGTGCTCGAGAAGAACAGTGTCGAGGGGAGCAAAGCAGCTCTGGAGGGGATCGACGAAGGGTTTGTCATCTTTGCCGCCTGGAGGGCCCTCGCCCGCGCCCTGCAACCCCTGCAGGAGCGGGTGGCGGAGCTGCTGGAGAAGCACCTCTGGAGGAGGGGTTACTGCCCGGTGTGCGGTCACCTGCCCGCCGTAGGCCATCTGCTGCACACCGAGAAGGGCCAGGGCCGGGAAAGGGATCTGGTCTGCGGATGCTGTCAGATGAAGTGGCGCTATAAGCGGATCGGGTGTCCCTACTGCGGCAACAGCACCCAGAAACAGTTAAAGATAATCGGGCTGGACGATGAACCGGACCTGCGCATCGATACCTGTGACCAATGTAAAAGTTACCTGAAGACCTACACCGGCGAAGGGAACGAAAGGATAGCGCTGGCCGACTGGTCGACCCTGCACCTCGATCTGATTGCCCGGAAACAAGGTTTCAAAAGAGCGGGCTACCAGATGTACGGGGTTTGAACACGTGGCCAACAGTTGCCTGAACAGTTTGCAGGAGTTTGCCCCCGGCATGGCGAAACATCTCTGAGCCGGGTTTACCGGACGAACGACTGCAACCGCCCCCGCTGAAGGGGTGGCGAAAATTGCCGGGTGAGCACAGCTCCCCGGCCCAAAAACACTCCGAGCCTTCACGCCTAAACGCTTAAACAGGCATGGCGTGTCGGCCGCTAGGGTGTGGTGGTAAACTGCCGCACCTCCCGTGTTTGGAAAGGAGTGGACCCGATATGAGTACAAGATAACCGGACCGCACTGAAAAGAGGCGGGATCCGGTTATTGTTCTTTTTGGGAGCGGCTCCCTGTTTAATCCAGTGTGAGGATGAGGATATTGATTGATCATCGGAAAAATAGCATTATCGTGACCGGACTGGGTGCTCTGCTGCTGCTGACCGCGGTGGCTTCGCTGTGGCTGGGCCGCTATCCCATTCCGGTCAAGGATGTCCTCGGCATCTTGCTCTCAAAGCTGTTTCCCCTGCAGCAGTACTGGTCCGATCAGGCGGAGACGGTGCTGCTCAATATTCGTCTGCCCCGGATCATTTTGGCCTGCCTCGTCGGCGGCAGCCTTTCGGCGGCGGGGGCCGCTTATCAG
>JAAZIG010000130.1 GCA_012510325.1 Bacillota bacterium | reverse complement strand
GGGATGGGTCTCCCCTTCCATGGCCGGCCTGCCCTCTTGGAAGATCAAACGTCCGCTTTCCAGGATCTCCTCACCCATGGGAGGGCGTTTTGCCACATAGAGCCGGCCCTCCTCAAGATAGAGTTCATAGTCATGGACAAAACGGTGCCAAAGATAATGAATCTCCTTGTTTTCGTAATCAAAGACTACCACATGGTTATCGACTAAGCCTGAGCCGAAACTGACCGTTGCACACAGCTCCGGCTTGCCGTCACCCGTCAAATCACAAAAATAGCTGTTCCAGACCGGCATGCCCTGAAAAAGGGTTTCAGAGCCGGCTTGTGTCACCGCCTCCACCTCTCCCGGTGTCCAGCGGAAGGTCGCGCCCGGGAATTCCGGCCTGCTTGTCTCAAGGCGGTCTTCCCAATCCATGCCGTTCAAGTGCAAGTAATCAAACCATTCCTCCGCCAAGCCCGGCACGATCACCGTCCCGGGATGACTTTCCGTCGGGGTTGTCGGTTCCTTAACCGGCTCCTTGGGATTGGTCAGGAAACAAATAATCAGGACAAGGGAGGCGATGAGGACCAAGAGGATGACCCAAAAGGCCGGTTTTTTGTAGTTCAGGATCTTTCGAATCCTCTCCTTGACGGCCAGCTCCCCGAAGGCCAGAGGGCAGGCCATGACCGACCGATGGGGGATACTCGCGGCCAGGAGAGTTTGAGAATAGACCAGGCGGTCCTCTTTGTCCATGGTCCGGATGACCTTCTCATCACAGGCCATCTCAATATCCCGGCAAAGGAGGACATAGGCCAACCAGGAAAGGGGGTTGAACCAGTAGAGGGAAAGAATCAAAAAACCCAGGGGTTTCCACCAGTGATCCTGGCGGGCCAGGTGGGCCCTTTCATGGGCCAGGATCAGGACCTTTTGTCTTGCCTCCATGCCTGAAGGCAGGTAGATGCGGGGTTTTATCAGGCCCAGGATAAAGGGACTGTCGATCTCGTCACTGATCCAAACTCCATCCTCCGCTTGTAGAGAAGCCCCGACTCTTTGTCTCAAACGTCCATAACTGAAGAGGGCATAAAAGAGAAGAACAAGGATGCCGACCAGCCAGACATAAGCCGCAACTAGGGTCCAGACCTGCAAGGGATTGATCGAGGCAGTCGGGACAGGAGCCAGGGATTCCTCGATGACAGGATTCACCCACCGATTGAAGACGGGGATTCCGCTTAGAATTTGTGGATGCGGCGCATAGAGGATCTCCGGTTTGACGGTCTGGGCACTGGGAATAAGGCTCAAGACACTCTGGATCGAAAAGGGAAAGAGCAAACGCAAGCCCGCCAGCGACCACAGAAGGCAGGTCAGCCGTTTGGGCGCCTTTTTAAAGAGAGGCCTTAGAAGGACAAGTGCCAGAATCAGCCAACTGGCCGTGATGCTCATATTCAGGATTTTCAAAAAGAGAGTATCCATCTTCAGTCTTCGCTTGCCGCCTTTTCAATCATTTCCTGGATTTGGGCGATTTCCTTCTCCGAAAGGGACCTTCGCCTGGTAAAAGCGGCGATAAAAGCCGGCAGTGACCCATCGAAACTTCTTTCAACAAAATGCTCGCTTTGCAGGGCTTCATAATCTTCCCGGGAGATGACGGATGACACCATCCCTCCTTCATTCTGAAAGAGGCCCCGGTCTATACCCAGCAGACTGACTTGTCAAATTTTCAAAGAAAATGGGATAAGAGTCATGATTAAAGAGTTATAGTCGCCAAAAGAAGAACCGCCCCATTCGGAGCGGTTCTTAAACGCTTGGTGCGCCCGGCAGGATTTGAACCTGCGACCGTCTGATTCGAAGTCAGCTACTCTATCCGGGCTGAGCTACGGGCGCGCACCATCATGAGAGAAGAGCACTTCTCATTCGACGGGTCAAGGGATCACCCCTGCAATGAGCTACGGCGGGATAATCCAATCGGGTGGGACAAGAAGGACCGTCCCTGTTGTCCCACTTCGCATTCAGCGGGTCAAGAGGTCACCCCTGCAATGAGCTACGGCGGGATAATCCAATCTGGTGGGACAAGAAGGACCGTCCCTGTTGTCCCACTTCGCAAGATGGGCTACGGCGGGGTGATCCGGTCGCGGCCGCCGAAATAGGGGCGCAGCACCTGGGGCAGGACGACACTGCCGTCTTCCTGCTGGTAGTTTTCCAGGATCGCAGCGACGGTCCGGCCGATGGCCACCCCCGAGCCGTTTAAAGTGTGCACAAAACGGGCCTTCTGACCCGGAGCGGGGCGGTAGCGAATCCCGGCCCGGCGGGCCTGGAAATCGGTAAAGTTGCTGCAGGAGGAGATCTCGCGGTACGTCCCCGCGGAGGGAAGCCATACTTCGAGGTCGTATTTTTTCGCTGCAGCAAAGCCGAGATCACCGCTGCACATGAGCATGACCCGGTAGGGCAGCCCGAGGAGCTGCAGCACTTTCTCGGCGTCGCCGGTGAGGCTTTCCAGCTCCTCCGGAGAGCTCTCCGGAGAGACGAATTTGACCAGCTCCACCTTGTTGAACTGGTGCTGCCGGATCAGCCCGCGGGTGTCGCGGCCGTGCGCTCCCGCCTCGGCACGGAAGCAGGCGCTGTAGGCGACGTAGCGCAGGGGCAGGAGGGCGGCATCGAGAATTTCGTCGCGGTGCACATTCGTCACCGGCACCTCGGCCGTGGGAATAAGATAATAGTCGGTCCCCTCGATCTTGAAGGCATCCTCGGCGAATTTGGGCAGCTGCCCCGTGCCGGTCATGCTGCCGGAATTGACCATGAAGGGGGGGAAGATCTCGCGGTAGCCGTGCTCGCCCACATGCAGATCGAGCATGAAGTTGATCAGGGCCCGCTCCAATCTGGCGCCGTCGCCGCTGTAGAGGGCAAAGCGGCTGCCGGCGATCTTGCCGGCCCGGGGAAAATCGAGGATGCCCAGGGCTTCGCCGATATCCCAGTGCGGCTGCGGGGCAAAGGAAAACTGCGGGGGCCGGCCCCAGGAGCGCACCTCTACATTATTCGCTTCGTCATCGCCGGTGGGCACCGCCGGATCGGGGATGTTCGGCAGCCGGAGCATGATCTGCTCCATCTCCCCGTCGAAGCGGCGCAGCTTTTCATCCAGCTCCCTGATCTGCGCAGAAACGGAGCGCATCTCCTCTTTTTTTCGCTCCGTCTCCCCCGGATCGCCTTTGGCCAGGCCGATCTCCTTGGAGACCCGGTTCCGCAGCTGTTTCAGCTCCTCCGCCTGTTGCAACTGCCCACGGCGCTCCCGGTCCAGCTGCAGCAGCCGATCCAGATCGGCCTCCTCATTCTTTCTGACCATCGCTTCGCGGACAACCTGCGGGTGTTCCCGTATAAATTTTATGTCAAGCATTATCCAAACCTCCGACTCAGTCTTCTTTCGTTACATCTCTTCCGGGGCGGCGATGCCCAGGAGGGCCAGTCCGTTTTTGAGAACCCGGCGCACAGCCGCCACCAAGAGTAGCCGGGCCCGGCGGAGCTTTTCATCCTCCACCAGAACGGGGCATTCGTGATAGAACCGGTTGAAATCGCGGGCCACCTCGATGAGGTGGCGGGCTAGAATTGAGGGGCGATAGCTCTCGGCGGAGGCGCTGATCTTCCCCGGAAAGAAGGCCAACGTCTTCAGCAGCGCCTTTTCCTCCTCCTGCCCCAGCGAGGCGGCAGCCTCTTCCGACCAGGACGGCTCGGCACAGCCGGCGCGGCGGAGAATGCTGCAGATGCGCGCATGAGCATACTGGATATAGGCGGCCGTCTCCCCGGAAAAATCGAGAACCTTCTCCCAGTCGAACTCAACATCCTTGATCCGATCGTTGCTCAAATCGCCGAAGCGGACCGCCCCGAGGCCGACGGCCTCGGCGACGCTTTCTTTGTGGGCCAGGGTGGGGTTTTTCTCCTCGATAATTTCCCGGGCCAGGTTGATGGAGCGCTTCAGCACATCCTCCAGCAGGATCATCTTCCCCTCCCGGGTGGACATCCGCCCGTCTTTGAACCGGATCAGACCGAAGGGCACATGGATGCAGTCGCGGGCCCAGGGGAAGCCGAGGAGCTCGAGCACCCTGACCATCTGCTGAAAATGAAGGGTCTGCTCGGCGCCGACCACATAGAGCGCTTTGGCAAAATTAAAGGTGCGCTTGCGGTACTGCGCCGCCGCCAGGTCCCTGGTCAGGTAGAGGGTGGCGCCATCTTTTTTGCGGAGCATCGCCGGGGGGAGGTTGTCCTTGTCCAGATCGACGATGAGGGCACCCTCGCTCTCCACAGCGATCCCCTTTTCCTGAACCAGGCGGATGATCTCGTCAAGCATATCGTTATAGTGACTTTCGCCGTGGTGATGATGGAAGCTGATCCCCAGGAGAGCATAGATCTGCTCGTAGTTCTCCAGACTGAGGCGGCGGAACAGCTCCCACAGCGCTACTGCCTCCTCCTCGCCGTTCTCCAGCCTCTTAAACCAGAGGCGGGCCTCCTCTTCCAGGGCGCCGTCCGCTTCAGCTTCCCGGTGAAAGCGCACATAGAGATGGTAAAGATGGTTAACCGGATCCTCCTTCAGCTCCCGGTCGTCGCCCCAGCGCTGGTAGGCCACGATCATCTTCCCGAACTGCGTGCCCCAGTCGCCGAGGTGGTTGATCCCGATGCAGCGGTAGCCTTGGGCTTCGAGGATCAGGGAAAGGGCGTGTCCGATGACGGTGGAGCGGATATGACCGATGCCGAAGGGCTTGCAGATATTGGGCGAAGAGTAGTCGATGACGACGACCTCGCCCCCGCCGCGGTCGGTTTTGCCGTAGTCCGGCCCCAGTTTGCTGATGGCACCGAGAACATCGCGACCAAAGGCGGGATAATCAAAGTAAAAGTTCAGATAGGGCCCCCTGGCGGAGGCTTTCTCCCAGATAGCCCCCCTGCGGCCGGCCAGGGCTTCGCCCAGAGCGGCGGCAATCTGAGCCGGCGGCTGTTTCCTCCGGGAGGCCAGGACAAAGCAGGGAAAGGCCAGATCGCCCATCTCCGGCTCCGGCGGCTCCTCCAGCAGCTCAATCACTTGCCCCTCTTCCAGCTCAACCAGCGGGGCCAGGACCCGGCCGATCTCTTTTTTGTAACGGTCCAACCTGGTACCCTCATTTCCTATTTTCTAATATTTTAGCCCAAAAGCAGCCAAATGACAACGATGCTCCCCTCAGCCGGGGAACCCGGCAACCGCCTGACGCGAAAGCGCTATTGCCTTGACCGCTACCTTTTTGGCATACTCACGGGATCCCTGTCCCCAAGAGGTTGTTTGCTTGAGAAACAACCTCTATTATGAGCGCTTTTTAGCGGCGGGCTCTGTTTGAGGTAACGAACCGGCTAAAATTCGGGATTGATATAGCAAGACTGATAAAGAGAGCGTTCCAAAAGGAGGTTCCCCTCGGGAGGAGACCAGCTCTCCCCCTCCACAAGAATCTCCACCCGGCGGCAGACACTGTTTTCAACCGCCGTCAGGCAGAGCGCATCTATGATCATGGTTGCCTGGAGCTGCTCTTCGGCGCTCCCGTTTTCGGTGAAGAGCAGCTTCCAGGAGCTGTTCAGATTGAGTGTGGCCTTGTCTCCGCTTATGGTGACCCCCTTAAGCTGCAGGTTGCCCGGAACAAAGTAGAGCGAGCGGCACAGCTTCACCAGCGTCTGCAGGATCCCCTCAAGGTCGCAGTCTTCCGCCATCCCCAGCGCACAGGCTTCCCGGGGAACAAGATAGTAATGTGCCTCGATATGAACGGGGATGAAAAGAGGAT
>JAAZIG010000129.1 GCA_012510325.1 Bacillota bacterium | reverse complement strand
TTTCGGTTTTTGCCTAGGCGGAGGCAGCTTCACTTTTGCTTGTCTTTTCCAAATTGACGCGAACAAAATGAATCAGCACCAAAGAAACGATTGCCAGGCATGCTGCAAAAATAAACGCGCCATTCCAGCTGCCTGTTGTTTCCCTAAACCATGCGCCAACCATCGGACCGGTAAAAGCGGCGATCCCGTAGGCGGTAAACATTATGCCGTAGTTTGAACCCTGGTATTTGACCCCAAATACCTCTCCGGTAATAACCGGGAAGTTAGCCATCAAGCCTCCGAAGCAAACACCAATCAAGCCTGAAATAATTAAATAAGTTAGATAAGTATTGGCTTTTCCAAAGAACAGCATCAGTACCGCAGTCGTGATAAAGACTATATACAAGCACTTGATGCGTCCAATCTTATCGCCCAGGGCTCCTACACCCATACGACCCACAAAATTAAAGACAGCCAATATGCCGACAAAAGAGGCCGCGACAGCCGAAGTAAGACCGGCCAAGTCTATTCCCAGTTGGGCACCGTTGCTGATCAGCAACAACCCTGAATTACAGCCTGCAAAGAAGGCCAGCCACAAAAGATAAAACTTGATATCTTTCATCATCCCGCCCGGTCCAATTTCCTTGCTGCTTTTAATAACCCGTCCTGTTGTCACCGGTTCGAGATAGCCTTCAGGTTTCCAATTAAGCGGGGGATTTTTCGCAATGAAAACCCCGCTTGCCACAACTATAAAGAAGACTGCTCCGAAAAATTTGAACGCCCCGTTGACAGAATAGCTGCTCACCAGGAAGTCTGCCAAGGGAGAGATAACCAGGGGAGCCAAACCGGCGGAGCCCACCATTATTCCGGAAATCAACCCTCTCTTTTCCGGGAACCACCGGATCGCTGTCGTAATGACCGTGTTATACAACAAGCCGTCTCCTGCTCCGGAGATTAGCCCGAAGTACAGCCAGAATTGCCAGAGGGTTGTTGCCTGGCTCACCAGGAACCAACCGCCTCCAAAAAGCAATCCTGCAAACAGCATCAGATATTTGGGTCCGAATTTATCCAAAAACCTTCCGCTAAAAATTCCGATAAATGCCAGCACGATACACATTAAAGAGTACCCGAAGGTTACATCCGATATGGACCAACCGTGGAAGTCCTGCAAACCCCTGGATAATACACTCCACGCATAGGTCCCCCCTGAACAAAAGGCACTGATAAACAACTGTACCAAAATGATATATCTAAGTTTTTCTTTTTTCATCTATGCTTTTTCCCCCTTAAAATGGATTGTTGGAATATAGAGATCCGTTGTCGCAAGAACTGGCCAGGGAACAAGAGAACCCGGTGCCGTCGTCTGTATTCTCCGGCCAGCCTTACCCCAGGGAGTTTTACTCAGTCAAACCGGTTACTTTTCCAGGTTGACGTGGTTCATCACATGGCCGTCGAAAGCGTACATCCCCATCAGCGGCTTCTTCAGCAAACCCGGCTTTGCATTCAGGATAAATGGCAGCTGGTTGACGAGGCAGTTGGCCACAGGGACTGTCCCGACCACCCCGGGGTCGATGGTCATCTTGATCGATGGATTTCCTTCGATTACCACCGTATCCGAGGGAGCCCAGTCGTCTTCAATGGAGCCCCATATTTCATTGTACAAACGGGGTTCCCCATCACAATATCCTGTCGCAGTGTGCTTGACCGAAACGGTGACATCGTTGTCATCGAAGTAACCCACACAGTTTTTCTCCACCCGCTCCAGTTTCCAGCCAAACAGATCGGCGAAGACATTGAAGGTCCCTTCAAAGCCGGTATGGCCGGCGATGGTCCCGTCGGCCAACCCTTTTTCAAAATCGGCCTTTGTGAAATTTAAGCCGAACTTGCCCAGAACAATACTTTGCAAGTACGGTTTAAAATCAGACTTTCTGCGATACTCCAACCGGGTGATCTCTCTTGTTCCACCGCTGAGCGCCAGCGGCAAGTAAATATCGACGTAAGTGGGCCATAAGCCGCCGCCGACCACTGAAACACCATAGTTTCTGGCCAGCTCATCGATTTTAACGGCACTTTCTGGACTGTAATAGTCTGCATCGACCATTTCTTCTGCAGAGCTGATCACGTTCATGCCCTCTTCAATTGGTTTTTTGATATGTTCGTAAGTGTCTTTTGCCGAAGTGGTCACCAGGTGAAAAACAACATCGGCTTTGGTTTTGGAAAATAGTTCGTCGGCGTTGTCAGTGACCTGTATGCCCAGGTTCCGGCCCAAGCCGCTAATTTCCCCGATATCTTTGCCTGCATTTACCTTGTCCAGGGCTCCAACGATTTCCACACCTTGTTTTGTATCCAGAGCTTTCACGACATCTTTACCCACTGTTCCCATACCGAAAATAATCACTTTGCACGTTTT
>JAAZIG010000128.1 GCA_012510325.1 Bacillota bacterium | reverse complement strand
GCAGACCTGCCCCAATCCGGTGTTGACCACCCTGGAATATTTCAGGGAGGAGTATGAAGCGCATATTCGGGAAAAAAGATGTCCCGCTGCGGTATGCGACGCGCTGATGGTTTCGCCTTGTCAGCACACCTGCCCCGTGGGCATCGATATACCGCGGTATGTGTCGCAGATCAAGGAGGGGGCTTATCTGGAGGCGGTGGAGACAATCCGGGAGCGCAACCCCTTTCCGGCCATCTGCGGCCGGATCTGCCATCATCCCTGTGAAGAGAGGTGCCGCCGCGGGGAGCTCGACGATCCCGTAGCGATCAAGGCGCTGAAACGCTTTGCGGCGGATTGGTACTTTGAAAATATCGCGCAGCTGCCGCCGCCGGAACCCTTTGCTGTGGTTCATTCCCAGAAGATCGCCGTCATCGGCGCCGGCCCCTGCGGCCTCTCCTGCGCCTATTTCCTGGCCCAGATGGGCTATCCGGTGACGGTCTTTGAAGCGCTCCCCGTCGGCGGGGGGATGCTCTCGGTGGCCATCCCCGATTTCCGCCTGCCCCAGGAGGTGATCAACCGGGAGATCGAGCATATTGCCCGGTGCGGGGTGCAGATCAACTACAACGCCCCGCTCAATATCAACTTCACCATTGACGACCTGAAAGAAGAGGGGTTCAGTGCTGTCTTCATCGCTGCCGGAGCGCAGAAGAGTCAGCGCATCGGTATTCCCGGAGAGCTCGAAGATCTGGAAGGCTTCCATTACGGGCTGCGCTTTTTAAGGGATATCAAGGTGGGCCGGGCGGTGGAGATCGGTTCCCGGGTCGCCGTTATCGGCGGCGGCAACGTCGCTCTGGACACGGCCCGCACCGCCGTGCGCCTCGGCGCCGCCGAGGTGATCATTTTGTATCGACGCTCCCGGGAAGAGATGCCGGTCTCCAAAATGGAATACGATGAAACGCTGGCCGAAGGGGTGCGGGTGGAATTTCTCGCCGCACCGACCAGGATTGTCAGCGAAAACTGGAAAGTGACCGGTTTGCAGTGCATCCGGATGGAGCTGGGTGAGCCTGATGCCGGCGGACGCCGGCGCCCCCAACCTCTCCCCGGCTCCGAGTTTTTCCTCGAGGCCGACACCGTCTTCGCCGCTGTCGGGCAGGCGCCGGATCTCTCGTTTCTGCCGCCGGACAGCGCTCTCGAGAGGACCAGATGGGAGACCCTCGTTGTCGATGAAAACACGCTTATCTCCAATGTGCCGGGCGTCTTTGCCGGAGGCGATTTTGTCTCCGGGCCGGGCATGGTCATCGAGACCATCGCCGCCGGCAGGCGGGGAGCGCTGGCCATCGATAAATATTTGAAAGGCGATCCTTCAAGGGTGGAGATGTACGACCGGAAACCCGAGTTCATCGAAGCAGAAGCTCTACCGGAAGAAGAGGAGACCTGGGAGCCCCGGTTCAGGCCGGAGATACCAAGGCTGCCCTTCGAGGAGCGGATCAACAATTTCAGGGAAACGGAGCTGGCCCTTGAAGAGGCGCAAGCGAGGCAGGAAAGCAGCCGCTGCCTGCGATGCGACCTGGAAAGTTAAAGGAGGTTTATGATGAAATCGCTAACCAGGCAAAAACCCTTTGATGAAGTGAAGCGATTGAGCGATGGGCTGAACCGTGTCTTTCTCATCGGCTGCGGCACCTGTGCCACCATGACCAGAACCGGCGGGATCGATGAAGTCAGGGCCATGAAAGAGAAGCTGCAGGAAGAGGGGAGGCTCATCACCGGGTGGGTGGTTATTCCCACCGCCTGTGACGAGATGACGGCGGAGCTGTTGAAGGAGAACAAAAAAGCGGTGCAGGATGCCCAGTGCATTATCGTGATGGCTTGTGCCCTCGGTGTCCAGCGGGTCAATCTGTACCTGCCGCAGCCGGTCCTCCCGGCCCTGGACACCCTTTTTATCGGCATGGAGAAGAGCCCGGGCCATTTCTTTGAGGCTTGCGAACAGTGCGGCCAGTGTATTCTCGGGGAAACAGCCGGGATCTGTCCCCTGACGGCGTGCCACAAGGGGCTCTTGAACGGCCCCTGCGGCGGGACCAACAAGGGCAAATGCGAGGTCGATCCGGAAAAAGACTGCGCCTTCACCCTGATCTACGAGCGGCTGAAAGAGCAGGGACGGCTCGATTTGATGCGAAAATATCATCCCCCCCGGAATCATCAGGTTTTACCCCGGCCCAGGGAATCATGGATTTCATGAAATAAGGAGGGATGAAGATGGTTTCAAAACTGAAAGAGGCTATGCAAGAGAAAGAATTCGTCATTACCGGCGAGATCGGACCGCCCAAAGGGACCGATCTGGAGAAGATGTACGATCATATCGAGCTGCTTAAGGATAAAGTTGACGCCCTCAATGTGACCGATCACCAGAGCTCGGTGATGCGCTATCCCTCCATCGGCGGCTGTCTGGCCGTCCGGGAGCGGGGCGGGGAGCCGGTGCTGCAGCTCACCTGCCGCGATCGCAACCGCATCGCCCTGCAGGCGGAGCTGCTTCTGGCGTACAGCCAGGGGATCACCAATGTCCTCTGTCTCACCGGCGATGCCGTGCCGGTGGGTGATCACGGCGAGGCCAAGGGGATTTTCGATCTCGACTCCGTGCAGCTGCTGCACGGAGTCAGACAGCTGGAGGGAGGCCTTGATTTCGGCGGCAACGAGCTGCAGGGCGCGGTCCGGTTCTGCGCCGGCGCCACCGTCACCCCGGAAGCCGATCCCCTGGAGCCGCAGCTGATCAAATTTGAGAAGAAGATCGCCGCCGGAGCGGAGTTCTTTCAGACACAGGCGATCTATGACCTGGAGCGGTTCGCCAAATTCATGGAGTATGCCCGTCAATTTCCCGTGAAGATTCTGGCGGGGATTGTGCTCCTCTCCTCCGCCCGGATGGCCAAATTTATGAACGAGAATGTGCCGGGAATCTTTGTGCCCCAGGAACTTATCGACGAGATGGCGGCGGCGCCGAAAGGAGGGGCCCTGAAAAAGGGGATCGAGATCGCCGGACGGATGATCGCCGCCATAAAAAAAGAAGCGCTCTGCGACGGCGTTCATGTCATGGCCATAAACAGAGAGGAGATCGTGCCGGATATCCTCGCCGCCGCCGGTCTTTAGAAGAGCCGGCCGGCGCCCGGCGCCTTCTCCGCGGCTGTCCCCGCAGCTGCGGCGGCCGACCATGTCAATTCGCCCGGAGACAAGGGGTGCTTTTCCTGCTCCGGGCGAATTGTATTTCCAACTATTTGACGATCTACTTTGCTTTATTTACCATCAAGACTGAGATCGGTTTTGCTTTGTCCGGACACAGAACAAGTATTGACACCGCTCTAGCGCCGGGAAATTAACGCGTCCACAGCGATGGTTCCACCCCCGTCATCAAAGACAAGAAGGGGGTTAATATCGATCTCTTCTATTTCATCTTCAAGTTCCAAAGCTAAGCGCGATACTTTTAACAG
>JAAZIG010000127.1 GCA_012510325.1 Bacillota bacterium | reverse complement strand
CCCCATGCCGAAGGCGTTGGTCGCCACCATCACCGTAGCGCGGTCGTGGATAAACGCTTCCTGGCTGTTTTGCCGCTCTGTGGCGTTCATCCCCGCATGATATTTGGCGCAGGAGCAGCCCCTGCTCTGCAGAAGATCAAAGATTGAATCCACCTCGCGGCGGGTGGCGGCATAGATGATCCCGGGCTGCCCCCGCTTCTCCCGGAGATAATCGAGCAGGAATCTGTTTTTGTCCACCCCCCGGGCCACCGCAAAATGAAGATTCTCGCGATCAAAACCGCTGACAAAGATCCGGGGTTCCTGCAAACCGAGAAACTTGACAATATCCCGGCGGATCTCCGGGGTGGCCGTGGCGGTAAAAGCGCCGAGAACCGGCCGCCGGGGCAGACTGCGGATAAAGGCGGCGATCTTCCGGTAGCTCGGCCTGAAATCGTGGCCCCATTGCGAGATGCAGTGGGCCTCGTCCACCGCCACAAAGGAGAGCTCCATGGAAAGGGCCGTCTCCATAAATTCTGCCGTCTCCAGGCGCTCCGGGGCAACATAGACCAGCTTGTAGCGGCCCCTGCCGGCCTGCTCAACTCTGCGGGCAACCTCTGCAGCGGAGAGGGAGCTGTTGATGAAGGTCGCCGGGATACCGGAGGTGCTCATCCCGTCAACCTGATCTTTCATCAGGGCAATGAGCGGCGAGATGACGAGAGTGGCCCCGCCGAAGATCAGCGAGGGCAGCTGATAGCAAAGCGACTTCCCGGCCCCCGTGGGGGCGATGGCCAGTGTATCGCTACCCTCCAAAAGTTTGCCGATAATGCGGGCCTGATCTCCCTTGAAAGAGGAAAAACCGAAGTGTTTCTGAAGCAGCTCCTGCGCTTGCGCAAGCATCTGACACGCCCCCAAAAGATGAATTCCCGGTGTGAAACCGCCTTGAACCGGATTGACCGCCGCTAAAATCCTTCGCCGCAGCGGCCCCGCGTTCCTTGTTGGAGGATCTTTTTGCGGTGTCAGGTGAGTTCCTTTCTTTTCCCCACAACGCCGACAATCCACCGGGACAAAAGGGACGCCGGGACAAAGGGGACGTACCTTCCTGTCCCACCGGGATTCGCCTTGCGGGACAAAGGGGACGTACCTTCTTGTCCCACCGGGATTCGCCTTAAAAATAGCAAAGGAATTCGCAAATCAGATCCTTCGCTATGCTCAGATGACAGCGCGGGGTGTTGAAGGGGTCTTTTACGATTTGAGGAAAAACCATTTTTTTTCACAGCATTGACAAGGACACCGCAACCTTGCTATCATTTTTTTGAATAGACAAATAGCACCTAACAAGGGGAGTTGAGCTGATGGAGATAGAGCAGCTTCTCGCAAAGCTGACCCTGGAAGAAAAAGCGGCACTCTGCTCGGGGGTGAGCAGCTGGGAGAGCACCCCCATAAGCAGGCTCTCCCTCCCGGCGATAACAATGGCCGACGGGCCGCACGGCTTGCGCAAAGAGAAAGAAGGGACAGGTCTGTTCCGGGAAGGCCACCCGGCCACCTGCTTCCCCCCGGCGGTAACGCTGGGCGCCACCTGGAACCGGCGCCTCCTTGCAGAGATAGGGAGAGCGATCGCCGAAGAGTGCCTCGAGCAGGGCGTTCAGCTGCTTCTCGGACCGGGGATCAATATCAAGAGAACGCCCCTGTGCGGTCGCAACTTTGAGTACTTCAGCGAAGACCCCCGCCTGACCGGAGAGCTGGCCGCCGCCTTCATCCAGGGCGTACAGGAAAAGGGGATCGGCACCTCGCTTAAGCATTATGCAGTCAACTCCCAAGAGCACCGCCGCCTGACGATCAGCTCCGAGATCGATGAGCGGGCCCTGCGGGAGATCTATTTGAGGGCATTTGAAATCGCCGTAAAAAAGGCTCGTCCCGCCACGATCATGTGCAGCTACAACCCGGTCAACGGGATCTATGCCGGGGAAAACGAAAAGCTGCTTCGGGATATTTTGCGGGAAGAGTGGGGTTTTGAGGGGATCGTTATCTCCGACTGGGGCGCCGTAAATGACCGGGTCAAGGGGCTTCGGGCCGGACTCGACCTGGAAATGCCCACCTCCGGCGGCATCCATGACCAGCAGATCGTCAAGGCCGTTCAATCGGGGGAACTCGACGTAAAATACCTTGATGAAGCGGTAGCCGGGGTGCTCCGCTTTGTCTTTAAATATAACGTTGCAAAAAACAAAGCCGGCACCGGCAGAACTGACTATGAAAAACACCATGCCCTGGCCCGCAGGGCTGCCGCCGAAGGCGCCGTCCTGCTAAAAAACAGAGAGCAGCTGCTCCCGCTGAACCCGGAAGCAGGCCTTGCCGTCATCGGCCGACTGGCAAAGGAGCCGCGTTACCAGGGCAGCGGCAGCAGCCGGGTCAATCCGCAAAAGCTGGTCAGCTTCTGCGAACACCTCGAGACAACTGGCATCGCCTACAGCTATGCACCGGGCTACGCCCTGGAAGGCGACGGTTTCTCCCCCGGGGAGATCGCCGCCGCCGTGGAGACAGCCCGCAGCAAAGAGCAGATCGTTGTCTTCGCCGGGCTTACCGATGAAGATGAATCCGAGGGTTTCGACCGCACTCACCTGGAGATGCCCCGGGGACACAACGAGCTAATCACCGCCCTCACCGGGGTGTCGGATAACGTTGTCATCGTACTCAGCTGCGGTGCCCCAGTGGAAATGCCCTGGCTGGACCGGGCTGGGGCAGTGCTCAACCTCTACCTGGGAGGGGAAGCCGCCGGCGAAGCGGCGGGCGACCTTATCTTCGGCCGGGTGAATCCCTCGGGAAAGCTCGCCGAGACCTTTCCCCGGCGCCTGGAAGACTGTCTCGCTGCAAAATATTTTGGGATGGGACCCACCAGCGTTCACTATCGGGAGAGCATCTTTGTCGGCTACCGTTACTACGACAGCGCCGCCAAAGAAGTACTCTTCCCCTTCGGCTTCGGACTTTCCTATACCACCTTTGCTTACTCCAACCTGAAGCTGAGCGCTGAAAATATGGGTGAAAATGACACCCTCACCGTCAGCTTCAAACTCACAAACACCGGTCATCACAGCGGCGCCGAGGTGGCCCAGCTCTATCTCCACGATCTGGAAGCCACTCACTTTGTCCCCGAAAAAGAGCTGCAGGCCTTTGAAAAGGTTTTCTTGGAAAAAGGTGAATCGAAAACTGTAACCTTCCAGTTGACGCGGGAGGCCTTTGCCTTTTACAGCGTCCCGGCGGGAGAGTGGAGGGTGGAGAGCGGCGAATTTGAAATTGCCGTCGGCCCCTCCTCCCGGGAAATGCCCCTGCGGGCTGTCGTGCGGATCAAAGCAGCCCCCACGGGCGGTCCCGATTACAGGGAGAAAGCACCGGTTTACTATGCCCTGCCCGAAACCGCGGAGATCCCTCTGGAGCAATTTGAGGCGCTCATGGGCCGGAAGATGGCACCCCAATTTCCCCCAGAAAAAGGAACACTTCATCTCAACAGCACCATCGACGATCTCGGGGTGAGCCCTTGCGGCAGGCTCTTCCGCCGGGCCGTTTCCCGGTTGGCTCCGGCAATTTTGCCCAAGGGCGCCCGGGAATTCGAAAAAAAGATGGTCCGCATGGTCGCCCTCTCCATGCCGGTGCGCAATCTCTACTCCATGAGCGCAGGCGCCATCACCGATGAAGCCGTCCGGGGGCTGCTGGACGCCTTCAACGGAAAAATCGCCCGGGGTCTCTGCCGTTTCCTCAAGGCACTCCTCTCCAAAAAACCGCCGAAAAAAAGAGAAACCTACCGCTAACCCGGCACACTCAACAACTTGCATCGGATGAGCCACAGGGACGGATCTCATGGCTCATTTT
>JAAZIG010000126.1 GCA_012510325.1 Bacillota bacterium | reverse complement strand
CGGCGCCGGCGAGGGCCGGTGCGCCCATGTACGGCTTCATCCGGGGATCCCCCACCCAGGAGAGGGTATAAGCGAGATGCTTGAGGTCCTCGCCCAGGGTGCGGGAAAAAATAGAGAGAAGGCGCCCCAAAAAAAGGACCGCTCCCGCCGGCGGCGGCGGCAGTGAAGGGGGAACGGTGCGCCAGTTGTCCCTGACCTGATCCGGAGCCGCCTGCAGCATCAGCGAGGTCTCGTTGGTCCCGGCATGAGCGTCGGCATCATCGCCGCAGGTTCCCGGCCCCAGGCCCGTCTCCTGGAGAAAGGCGGGATCATGTTGAACCATGAGGCGAAACTCATGGTTGAACGGGTTGACCAGATAGAAACGGTGCTTGCGCCAGGCTTTTCGCGAAGCCGATTCGATACCGAGCTGGTGGCGGGGCCCGCCGTGATTGTCCGCGAGAAAGAGATAGCGAAAGCCCTGCGCGGCCAGCCCTTGCACATAGCTGAGCAGCACTTTTCTCACCAGCGGCGCCGGAACTGACAGGGAGCCTTTTATCGGCAGGGCATCGGCACCCAGATAGAGCGGGGGCAGCTCGACGAGGGTGTAGCCGGGATATTCCTTCTGCAGGGCGGCGCTGTAGCGCCGCAGCAGCTCCTCGGCAACAAAGACATCGGTGCCCAGGGGCAGGTGGGGCCCGTGCACCTCGATGGGGCTGACCGCCATTAAAAAAATGGTCTTGTCCCGCTCCAGAGCATCGATTTCAGGCAGGGTCATCCGCACATATAAACGCAGCTCTCCCATTGACAGCACCTCCAAAATTGAGCGATCTCAACCCACTTTTATTGTTGAATAATTCTCCGCGGAGCGCAACCTTCCCTGCCTCCCCGCCAAGGAACGTCCGGATGGAGTTGCCGGCCCGCCGGGGAGATGGGGAAATGTTGCGCCTCGAAATAGTATTCTTCGCTGGGGTTTCGGCTAAAGGGTATGTGCTTCCCCCGGTTGAAGGATGATACAGTCCGCCCCGGTCTGCCGCTCGACTTTCTCCTTAAAGAGCAGCGGATCCGTTTCGATGAGCGGCCAGGTGTTGTAATGATAGGGAATCACCTGGCGGGCTTTCAAAAAGCTTGCGGCGACGACAGCATCATCGGGGCCCATGGTGTAATTATCACCGATGGGCAGCAGGGCCAGATCGGGCCGGTTCAGCTCGCCAATGAGCTTCATATCCCCGAAAAGACCGGTGTCGCCGGCGAAATAGATCGTCTTGCCCCCGCAGCTGACGAGAAATCCACAGGCGTGTCCCCCGGGGATACCCGATCCATGCAGCGCCAGGGTTAACTTGACTGTACCGAAAGGAAAGCGATAGCTCCCGCCGATATGCAGGCCGTGAACATTGAGCCCCTTTTCCCGCGCCGCCTCGGCGATCTCGGAGGTGGAGATGAGCATGGCATCGTTCCTCGCGGCAATATCATAAGCATCGCCAAGGTGATCCATATGGGCGTGGGAGACCAGAATATAGCCGGCCTTGATCTCTTCGGCGCTTACCGGCGCCTGGGGATTGCCGATGATAAAGGGATCGAAAAGCAGCGTCTCTCCATCTTCCGTCTGCAGCAAAAAACAGGCATGTCCCAGAAAGGTGAGTTTAGGCATGGCAACCTCCTTTAGTTATTCCACCTCCATTTTACCCCAAACTCACTTTTTTGTAAAAGTAACCGGGCCGGTCGGGGCTTTCTCCTCAGCAGAGTGGCCGATCGAAAATCTCCGCGACCATCTCCAGAAATTCCTCAACATTGAAGGGTTTTTCTAAAACACCGAGGATATTTTTATCGCCGCCCCACTCTTCCGCAGCGATAGCTTCACTGTACCCGGTGACAAACAAGATCTTGGCGTCAATATTGTTTTGGCGGATCCGGCGGGCCACTTCAAACCCGTTCATCGCCCCCAGCTTGATATCGATAATCACCAGACCGGGCCGGTGGCGAATCACCTGTTCGAGCCCCTGCGTTCCATCGCTCAGCGTGAGGCAATTCAGTTTGCACAGGGCCAGCGCCTGCCGGAACACCCAACAAATTCCCTCATTATCGTCGATCACCACAACATCGATCTGCTTCACCGCTTCACCTCTTCCGGCAGATCCGGCTTACTGATCAGCGATCGGCAGGGACAGCTCCACCGCTGTCCCCTCGCCTACATTGCTTTCAATGTTTAGATTGCCGCCCATAGATTTCAGAATGGCGGTGGATATCGCCAGACCCAGGCCGGTGCCCCCCGGTTTGGTGGTAAAGAACGGCCTGGTCAGGGCCTCAAGATTCTCCGCCGGGATTCCCGGACCGTTGTCTTCGAATCTGATATGGACCCGCTTCTTTCTCTGGAACAGGGAGATAGTCAACCTGCCCCCGCCGCTCATCGCTTCGATGGCATTGAGGGCGATATTCAGACAAACCTGTTTGATGCTGTTCGCCGAACCCAGCACCGCGGGAAGCTCTTCTGGGGGAATCCTGACAACGAGATCAATTTCGTTGAGGACCGCCTCACCGTTGAGAAAGAAAAGAAGCTCCTGCAGTGTCTCTTTCAGCAAGACCGGCTCCAGCTTCTCATCCTGCATCGGCTTGGAGATATTTAAAAAATTGGTGAGGATACTGTTGGTGCGATCCAGCTCCAGATCGAGCTTCTCCAGCAGCTCTTCCCGCTTCAGCGGGGCTTTATCCATCCGCAAAAGCTGGATCGCCGCTTTTGCTGTCGCCAGCGGATTGCGCACTTCATGCGCCAGGCTGGCGGCGATCTCTCCGGCAGTGGCCAGCCGCTCCCATTTCCGGATCTCTTCCTTCAGCTGCACTGTTACAGTAATATCCTCATAAACGAGCACCGCACCGTTGCTCTGCCCATCGTCCCGCAGAAGCGGAAATACATCCCAGCACAGGCAGAGGGGGGCACCGCTCTCATCGAACGATGAGCGTTTGCTCCTGAAACTGCAACCGCTTCCGGCGGCGCCGAGAAGCGCTTCCTCAATCTGCGGACCCAACCGGCAGCCCTTCACCGGACGGCCTAATGCCGGGGCGATCCCTCTTTCTTTGCACAGCTTTTTCGCCGCTGAATTCATGATCAGGATGGCACCCCTGTTGTCAACCACGATAATGCCCTGCCTGATGGCGCCAAAGACTTTCTTCCAGCTCTCCTGACATCCTGCCCAGAACGAGGAAAGCTCCAGCGCCGCCGCCGCGCAGTCGACTAGAGCACCGAGCGCTTCTCGAAGGTGGGCCCCTTCGGCTCCGACAAGCCCCAGATAGACAGAGGCTCCGTTATTCTGGTACAGGATCCCTTCAACCGCTGTTTTTAGTTTGTCTTCGGCCCTTCTGCTGATCAGGTCGGCGAATCTTTTCCCCGGATCCCGCTCCTGCCCGAGCCGGTTCCATTCGTCAGCGAGCCCCTGAACCAGTTCCGGCTGTTCACCGCAGCACAGCGTCGCTATCTGGCCCTGATATTCATAAATGAAGGTAAAGGCACACCCGCTCCCGGCGATGAGCATCAAACAAGAGGTGATCAGCTCAAAGACCGCCCTGGAATTAAAGTACCCCTGGCCGCAAACCGAGATGATGAGCTGCTCCAGCCTGCCGACTGCGGAGAGCAGCTCCGGGAGGTTGGGGCGAACAAAATAGCGGCGGAGCTTGTTGAAAAGACCGGCGGTGTGGCTCAGCCGCTCCTCGATCACCTCCGGTGTCAGTACCGGCTGCGGGAGTCGGCCATATTCCGGAGCGCTCACCTCCGCCGCCCTCATCTTTGCCGGAGGCACCGGCACAGCTCCAAGAGCGCCGCTCCTGAAAGGTTCCCCCATAAGAAGGTAGCCACCATCATCGAGCCGGATCAGGGATATGGGAAATCCCAGGGGATCGACTGTTTTGATCCCTGACAGGTCCCGGTGTTCCCGGGAAATTCTGCGGAAAATTTCGCGATAAGCTTCAGCTGCCCCGGTCTGCCTGAGATGGCCCGCCGGGTCGGGGGGTTCCTGTAAAGAGACCACCTCACCATGGGGATCGAACCAGACGATCGCCACTTTCAAAATAGAGGCCAGGGACTTCTGAAAAACGGTCCAGCGGCGGGTGAAGTGCTTATTCGGGCAGTCCTTTATATTCTGATCGGGGAAATAGTAAAGCGTGGTCAACTCCTCCTCTACATTTATTTGTGCTGATAGACGATATCTGTCCCGGCTGTTTCTTCCATCCTCGAGACAGCAATTTTAGTTACTGTTCCAGCTTCTTCCTTTTCGAGATCTAGCCCAAGGGTATAACTTCCTGTACACTATTTCTATTTCTGTTAATCGCTGTGGGTGTGAGTGTCCTCAGTGTAGGCATACTGTCAGGTTGTTTTGATGCAACATCTTGTAAATCATTTTCGCATACGTTTTCTTGGAATTCAGTATAGCAGTTAAATAGAAAATTTTCAAGCTTTCTTTTAAATTTTAATTCAAAAAGCCGCGTTTGGCCCGTAATGGTTTAATTTATTCATATTGCGACAAATAGCGCGCTTTATCTCCATATTTTCTCGGATTGGTCATTCATGGCAAACAATGCTCTCACTTCACCGGGCCAAAGAGCGCGGCTCAGTTCACCACCCGCCGCAGCGCAGCAAGCTCCTGCTGCCGCTGCTGGAAAGAGGCCTTCCCGAACAGCCAATAATGTGGTAACCTAAATAAAACTTTTATTCAAAAATTCCTGGGGAGGCTTGTGCAATGCTTTACTGCAGCACCCGCGGTGAAGAAGGGCTTTATACTGCCGCCGAGGCGGTCCTGATGGGACTGGCGCCGGACGGGGGTCTCTTTGTACCCGCCAGCCCATGGGCCCCGGTCTCCCTGGAGGAACTGGCCGACCGGAGCTATCCCGAGCAGGCGGCGGCAATTGTTCATCCCTTTTTGGAGCAGTTCTCCGCCGGAGAGATGAGCGCTATCCTCGAAAAAGCTTACGGGGGAACCTCTTTTGACCACCCCGCGGTCGCCCCCCTGCATCGGCTCACCGATGAACTTTTTTTCATGGAACTGTGGCACGGCCCCACCGGCGCCTTTAAAGATCTGGCCCTCCAATTTCTGCCACAGCTGCTGCGCACCGCGGCGGGCAAAACCGGCGACAGGCACACCGCAGTGCTCCTTGTGGCCACCTCCGGAGACACCGGCAAAGCGGCGCTGGAGGGGTTTTGCGATCTGCCGGGCACTAAAGTGATCGTCTTTTACCCCCTGGAAGGGGTCAGTGAAATACAGCGGCAGCAGATGATCACGCAACAAGGGGCCAACCTTCACGTTGTCGCCGTGCGCGGCAACTTCGACCACGCCCAGACCGGGGTCAAAGCTCTCCTCGGCGACAGCGCGCTCAAGGAGAAGATGCTCCGCCGGGGCTTGAGATTCTCTTCGGCAAATTCGATCAACTGGGGCCGGCTGCTTCCGCAGATCGTCTACTACTTCTCTGCTTATCTGAAGCTGCGCTGCAATGGCGAGATCAGAGCGGGCGAGAAGGTTAATTTCGTCGTTCCCACCGGCAATTTTGGCAATATCCTGGCCGCTTTTTACGCCGCCCGCATGGGGCTGCCCGTTAACCGCCTCATCTGCGCGGCCAACAGGAACTGCGTTTTGACCGACTTTATCCGGACAGGGTCCTACGACCGGAACCGCCCCTTTTACCGCACGATCTCTCCGTCGATGGATATCCTGATCTCGAGCAACCTGGAAAGGCTGCTCTTTGAGCTGAGCGGCCGGGATTCCGCCCGGGTGAAAGGATGGATGCGCCTTTTACAGGAGGAGGGCGCCTTCCGGATCGGAGCGGAGCTGCAGCGGGCCGTCAAGGGTGTCTTTTGGTCCGACTGCGCCGATGACGGGGAAACAAAGGCTGTCATCGGCCAGACCTACCGCCGCTATCGCTACCTGCTCGATCCCCATACCGCTGTCGGGCTGGCGGTGTACAATAAATATCGTTCTGCCACCGGCGATGCAACTACAACGATCGTCGCCGCCACAGCCAGCCCGTTCAAATTCGCCGAAAGTGTTGCTGCCGCACTGCTGCCGCCGGAGCGCACCGCCGGGCTGAGCGCCTTGGAGACACTCCCTCTTCTGGCAGAGACAACGGGGCTGGCCATTCCCCCTCCCCTGCGGGAGCTGCACCGCCGGCCGATCCGCCACCACACCGTTATCGAAAAAGAGGAGCTTCGCGACAGCGTGCTGCACTATTTAGGGCTGTCAGGATAGCCTTTTTCGGTGGGAGCCACTCCGCTCTGCTGCCGTCAAAAGCAAACCGGGCCTTTCCCCTCTACGGGGCAGGCCCGGCAAAACGAGACAAAGCCCTCTTTATTAGGCCGGGCGGGGCACGCAGAGCACATCACAGGGGAAAATTATCTTCGGATCGCTGATCTGTGGGTTGGCGGCGATAAGGGCATCGAGAGAAACCCCGTAGCGCTGCGCAATCTTGCTCATCGTGTCACCGGGGACCACGGTGTAGCGGCCCTTGAATCCATGAGGACAGGATGCCGGCTCGCGGCACGGCAGCGGCGGTGCCGGAGCACCCGGTACGCAGAGCACATCGCAGGGGAAAATTATCTTCGGATCGCTGATCTGCGGGTTGGCGGCAATGAGAGCATCGAGGGAAACCCCATAGCGCTGGGCAATCTGGCTCATCGTATCACCGGGGACCACGGTGTAGCGATCCTTGAATCCATGGGGGCAGGAAAAAGGTTCCCGGCAGGGCAACCCCGCCCCGGGAACACAGAGCACATCGCCGGGGAAAAGCTGGTTCGGATCGCTGATCTGCGGGTTGGCGGCAATGAGAGCATCGAGGGAAACCCCAAAACGCCTGGCGAGATAATACATCGTATCGCCGGGAGCAACGGTATAGCGACCCTGAAAACCGGGTGGACAATGCTTGGGAACGCGGCCGCCCGGGGAGCCCCCGGGAACGCAGAGCACATCGCCCGGGTAGATCATGCTCGGATCGCCAATCTGCGGGTTGGCGGCGATGAGAGCATCGAGGGAAACCCCAAAACGCTTGGCAAGATAGTACATCGTATCACCGGAAACAACAGTGTAGCGACCCCCAAATCCCGGAGGACAATGCTTGGGAACGCGACCGCCCGAGGATTCCCCGGGAACGCAGAGCACGTCGCCCGGGTAGATCATGCTCGGATCGCCAATCTGCGGATTCGCCCCGATAAGGGCATCAAGGGAGACCCCAAAACGCTTGGCGAGATAGTACATCGTATCACCGGAAACAACAGTGTAGCGACCCCCAAATCCCGGAGGACAGTGCTGCGGATAACGACCGCCTCCCTTGCCGGCCCCGTGGAAACTGCCGGAGCTGCTGTAATGTCTGACCATAGAGCAAACCCCCTTTCAAGATTAATTGAATGAGAGAGTTTAACTGCAAATTTT
>JAAZIG010000125.1 GCA_012510325.1 Bacillota bacterium | reverse complement strand
AGGCTGGGAGATATTCTGGCCGCGGCGGATGGCCTGCCCCGTCTTCGCCAGCACCTCGGAGAGGACGCGGTTGCCGACCACCGCCTCGGTCAGCTCGAGAGCGCTGACCAGAGTCACCCCGCTGGAGAGAAGCGTGGCCAGGGTGCGGGTGAAGCGGGCGGTGAGCATCTTCGTGTAGATGGGCCCGAAAACCGGCGCCCGCAGGGAGAAGCGGTCGAGAACGAGACGGCCTTCCTCGCTTTTAAAATAGCGCCGCCCCAAAAAGATGAGCAGAATTAAAAGGGCGATAGCAATGTACCAGAACCGGGTGATCAGATCGGCAAACCCGAGCAGTATCTTCGTCAGAACGGGCATCTCGATGCCCATGGGCTCAAACATGGTCGCGAAGCGGGGCAGGACAAAGAACATCATCATGAAGAGAACCCCGACGGCAAAGACGGAGATGACCAGCGGATAGGTCGTCGCCGAGCGAATCTTCGCTTCCAGGTCGTGCTGCCTCTCAAAATGATCCGCCAGCCGGTCCATCACCGTATCGAGGAGCCCGCCGGCCTCGCCCACCTCGACCATGCTGGTGATGATCTCGGGGAAGAAGTCGCCGTGTCGCTTCATCGCCCCGGCCAGATCGCTGCCGCGCTCCACATCGAGGGTGATCTCGCCGAGCTTCTCCCGCAAAGCCTCGTTCTCGCTCTGCTCGGCCAGGGTTTTGAGGACCTGAAGCACGTTGATCCCCGACTGCAGCATGGTGGTAAACTGGCGGCAGAACACCATGAAATCACGGCTTTTGGGCTTGCCCTTGCCCAGCTTGAAACCCGACAGGGACAGCCCCATCCGCTCTGCGGCGGACTGCTCCTTGATACTGATCACAAAAAGATCCTGCGCGCGCAGCTTCTCCAGCGCTTCGCTGCGGTTCGCTGCGCTCAAGCGGCCCTCACTGGTCTCACCGTTCCAGTCCTTGGCAACATATTGAAAATTTTGCACCGTAATTTCTCCTTCTCTTTAGCGATAGCGTTCCCGGGAGCCCTCGGGCCCGAACAAGGAGCGGGCCGGTCCCACCGGTTCGCGCTGCAGAACCTTGGCCAGCTCTTCGGGATCGGTGGCGCTCTCCAGGGCGGTCTGCCGGTCGACGAGGCCCCGGCGGCAAAGCTCTTCCAGATGGCTGTCCATCAACTGCATCCCCTGACGGCCCCCGGTCTGGATGGCCGAGTAAAGCTGGTGAATCTTCCCCTCACGGATGATATTGCAGACCGCCGGGTTGGCCAGAAGGATCTCCACTGCGGGGATCTGCCCCTGCCCTTCACGAAGCCGCAGCAGGCGCTGCGCGAGCACCCCGACCAGAATATTGGACATCTGAATGCGCACCTGCTGCTTGTAATGAGGGGGAAAGACATCGATGACGCGGTCGATGGTCTGCACCGTATCCATCGTGTGCAGCGTGGCGATGACCAGGTGGCCCGTCTCGGCGGCGGTGATGGCGATGGAGATGGTCTCCAGGTCGCGCAGCTCCCCGACGAGGATAACATCGGGATCCTGGCGCAGCGCCGAGCGCAGGCCGGTGGCGAAGTCCTTGCTGTCCTGCCCGATCTCCCGCTGGTTGATCATGCTATTCTTGTTGCGGTGCAGATATTCGATGGGGTCTTCCAGGGTGATGATATGGCAGTTGCGCTCCTGGTTGATCAGATCGATGATCGAAGCCTGCGTCGTCGATTTGCCGCTGCCGGTGGGCCCGGTGACGAGGAGCAATCCTCTCCGGAAACGGCTGAACTTCTTGACCACCTCGGGCAGGCGGAGCTCCTCCGTGGAGGGAATCTCCGTGTTGACCACCCGCATGGCAATGGCGATGCTGCCGCGCTGGCGGTAGACATTCACCCTGAAGCGGGCCAGCCCCGGGCAGGAATAGGCCATGTCGAGCTCGCCCTTCTCCTCAAAAACAGCGCGCTGCTTCTCGTTCATGATCTGCTTCGCCAGATCGGCGGTGTCCGGCGGCCCCAGCTTGGGGGCATCGAGAGGCAGCAGCTCGCCGTAGAGACGGATGATCGGAGCCAGTCCGACCGATAGATGCAGGTCGGAAGCTTTTCGTTCAACTGCTGTCTGCAGAAGGGTATTGATCTGCAAAGCCATCTCTATGTATTCACTCCTCGTGCCCCGGCGCACCGGCCGGACCTTTTACAAGCGATCATCCTCGAAACCGGGCTGCGCCACTCTGAAGTTGAGGCTGCTCTGGGCCATCACCTCGGCGGAGCCGAAGCGGGCGGTGGCGATAACCAGCGCCTCCAGATTATCCTCGCCATTCAGGGGCACCTCCAGCCGGGCGTTGAACTGCTCTCTCTGTCCCGGAGCGAGCCTTTCGATGAGGTGGCGCCACTGGGAGTTGAAATAGGGCGTCGTGATCTCGATGTCGCTCAACGGTGCGGAGCCGCTGTTGTGAACGGCAAAGCTCAGCTCCGCTTTTCCCCCGGCGCTGACCAGCTCCGGTCCGCTGGTCTCGAGCTCCAACGAGGCGGCGGGGGAGAGAGTCTCCTCCACGCCCTGCTCTGCGGCAAGATCCGCCTCCACGGGAATAACGGTCTTGGCGGCCATCTCGTCGATGCCGGCGCCGCTGTAGGCGACGCGGACAACCTCTTCGACGGTGGTCTCACCGTTCTTGATCCGGCGGACCCCTTCATGGATCAGCGGAACCATGCCCTGCTCTACGGCCAGACGCTGCAGCGCATCGCCGGAGGCCCCCTCGAGAACAAGGCGGTTCATCTCCCGGGACAGGGGGAGCACCTCGTGGAGCCCGAAGCGGCCCCGGTAGCCGGTGTCATTGCACTGCCGGCAGCCCCGGCCGTGCAGCAGCTCCTCCGGGGGTTCCATGGAGAAGGCGGTGCGGTAGAGAGCCTTCTCCTGATCGGAGAGGCGGTACTCCTCGCAGCAATTGGCACAGATCCGGCGGACGAGGCGCTGGGCGACCACCCCGATAAGCGAAGAGGTGATCAGGTAGCTGTCCACGCCCATGTCGATGAGGCGGGTCACCGTGGAGCAGGCGTCATTGGTGTGCAGCGTGCTCAGAACCAGGTGACCGGTGAGGGCGGCGCGGGTGGCCATCTCCGCCGTCTCCAGATCGCGGATCTCCCCGATCATGATGATATTGGGGTCCTGGCGCAGGATACTGCGCAGGGCGGTGGCAAAAGTGAGATTGACCCGCGTGTTCACCTGGACCTGGTTGATCCCGTCGAGGCGGTACTCCACCGGATCCTCTACGGTGATAATGTTGTCTTCCACGCGGTTCAGATAGTTGAGCGCCGAGTAGAGGGTTGTCGTTTTCCCGCTTCCCGTGGGCCCGGTCACCAGGATCATCCCGGTGTGGCTGAGCAGAAAGTTAAGAAAGCTCTGATAATTGTTCTCCGAAAAACCGATTCCGTCGAGCGGCAAAATAACCTTGTCGCGGTCCAGAATCCGGATGACCACCTTTTCGCCGTGGATCGTGGGCAGCGTGGAGATGCGCATATTGACATCCTTCAGCCCCACCTGGATGGTGATCCGCCCGTCCTGGGGCATCCTGCGCTCGGCGATATCGAGGTTGGCCATGATCTTGATGCGTGAGATGAGCAGCGGCTGGGTGTCCTTCGGCGGGGTCATCAGATCCTGAAGCACCCCGTCGATGCGCATGCGCACGCGGACCCTTTTTTCCAGAGGCTCGATATGGATATCGCTGGCCCCTTCCCTGACCGCCTGATGGATCAGCGAGTTGACCACCTTGACGATGGGCGCTTCCTCCACCAGGGCGCGGAGCCGGGCCACCTCTTCCTCGCTCTGCTTGGTCGAGCCGCTGTCTTCGGAGGCGGTCTCGGCAAGGCTGAAGAGCTGATCGATCGCTTCGGTGATGGAGCTCTCCGAGGCGATCACCGGCACCACCTTCAGCCCGGTGTACAGCTCCACATCATCGACGGCGATGACATTCATCGGATCGGCCATCGCCAGCTTCATCACCCCGTCTTTTTCCTCAACAGGGATGACCAGATGACGGCTGGCCAGCGAAAAAGGGATCGAAGTGGCCAGATCCGTGTCGAGATGAAGGCTGTTCAGATCGACATGTCCCACACCCAGCTGTCTCTCGAGAGCTTCCAGCAGCTGATCCTCGGTAATCAGATCTTTTTCGACCAAAATCTGGCCGAGCCGCTTGTGGGTGGTGACCTGCTCGGCGACGGCCTCCTGCAAATTCTGCTCGCTAACCATGCCCGCTTCGACGAGAATGTCGCCGAGCGGCCTTCTAGGAAAATTGCGGATGGTTGCTCACCCTCCCCGACCTGAGAAAATTATCTATCTACGTTCCCATTATCCATGTAATGCATATATTTGTCAACCCCTGCGCGAATACATTTTAAATATTTAGAAAACAAGCTGTGGGGCGGCAATCTCTTTGATAATGGCCTCCCCGGGAATTGCGCCTAGCGGGGCCGGTTGTTCTTGCGAAAATGGCTCAGGACACGGCGCTCCAGCCGGCGCATCAGCCGGGTCCAGATGAACTCCTTGTCCGAGATGGGGCTGACCAGAATGGTGTAGAGACCGAGGCGGTTGCCCCCCAAAATGTCGGTAAAGATCTGATCGCCGAGCATCGCCGTCTCCGGGGCGGTCAGCCCCATGATCCGCAGGGCCTTGCGCAAAGCGCGCCGGCTGGGCTTCACCGCATACCAGATCGCCGGGATGCCCAGATCGAGAGCCAGCTTGCCGCCCCGGACGCGGGTATTGTTGGAGACGATGCAGAGGCAAAACCCCTCCTCTTTAAGCTGCGCCAGCCACGAGGCCAGCTGCGGGTAGACCGTGCGATCGTACCACGGCACCAGGGTATTGTCCATATCGACAATAATGCCCCGGATGCCCCGGGAGCGCAGCGAGGCGGCATTCAGCTCGAAGATGGAGCCGAGCTGCTGCCGCGGATAGAGCAGCTT
>JAAZIG010000124.1 GCA_012510325.1 Bacillota bacterium | reverse complement strand
GTGATCCTCTTCAGCGGCGCCGGCAATATCGAGAGCCCCACCCAGATCGCCGCCCTGACCGAGCAGATCCAGCAGGCCGCCTTGGACAGCGGCACCGTGCCGCTTTTCATCGCCATAGATCAGGAAGGAGGCGCCGTTGCCCGCCTCACTGAAGGGGTCACCGTCTTCCCCGGCAATATGGCCCTCGGCGCTACCGGCAGCGAAGAGCTGGCCGGCCTCAGCGCCGCTGTGATCGCCCGGGAGCTGCGTCTCCTCGGGATAAACTTCAACTTCGCCCCCGCAGTCGATGTGAACAACAATCCGGCCAACCCGGTGATCGGGGTGCGTTCCTTCGGCTCCGATCCCCGGGAGGTCGCCCGCTTGGGGCGGGCGATGGTTGCCCCCTACCGCCGGGAGCAGGTCATCGCCACAGCCAAGCATTTCCCCGGCCACGGCGACACTGACGTCGATTCTCATTACGGGCTGCCGCTCATCCCTCACGAACTCTCTCGCTTAAAAGAGCTGGAGCTGCTCCCCTTCCAGGCGATGATCGATGCCGGCGTCCCCGCGGTGATGCTGGCCCATATTCTGGCACCCGGCCTCACCGGTACAGCTGAGCTGCCGGCCAGCCTCTCGCCGCAGGCGGTCCGCTACCTCCGGGAAGAGATGGGCTTTGCCGGCCTGGTGGTCACCGATTCCATCAGCATGGGGGCGATCACCCACCGCTGGAGCCTGGAAGAAGCTTCAGTGAGCGCTTTTCGCGCCGGCGCCGACCTGATCCTCTTCGGCCCCTGGAGCGGTGTCGAGCCCGGCGACCGCCGGCGCATCTTCGACGCGCTCAAAGAGGCGGTGGAAGAAGGAGTAATCCCTCTTCAAAAACTCGATCGGTCGGTTGAAAGGATCCTCACCGCGAAGCTGGAGTACGGCTTGCTGGACGTCCCCCGGCCCCAGGGAAAAAAACTATCCGATCTGGCCCGGCCGGAAAGCCTGGATCTCGCCCGGCGCATCGCCCGGGAGAGCATCACCCTGGTTCGTGACAGCGCTTCAGTGATCCCGCTCTCCTCCCGGACGCTCCCGCTGATCTGGCCCGCGGAGCTGGCCAGCTCTCTGGTCCCCCTGACCGAAAAATGCCCTTCCCTTCAGCCGCATCTGCTGCCGCTGACCGCCTCCGCTGCAGAGATAAAGGCTTTCCTTGAACCGCTGCGCCTCTCTTCCCCAATTCTCGTCGGGACGTACAACCTGCAAAACCATCCCGCCTGGGCCGCCGGGCTTAACGCCTTGGCGGAAGAGACAGCGCTAGCCCTCATCGCTCTCTCCTCCCCCTACGATCTTCTGGAGGTGCCCGCCGCCACCGCTCTGTGCACCTACAGCACCAGCGCCCCCTCCATGGAGGCCCTCGGGGAGCTCTTAAACGGCACGATTACCCCCCGGGGCCGTCTCCCCGTAGAGCTGCCCGGAGCAGAGTAACTGCCCGTATGATCTTTTCATTTTAAAGGGAGTTGTCCCGGGGCGAATCCTCAATCGTTGGTCAGATCACCGTCTCCGCTAACAGGAATAATTTCGCCCAGATATGTAGGCTCCGGCTTGAAGATGACCGTAAAGAAGTCCTTGGACCGGGCCAGGATCTCCCGCAGCTCCCGGTACGGCTGCCCGGCATAGATGCGCTCATCGGCGCCGACTCCATAAGCCTTCAGCCCCAACCCCTCCGCGATATACAGCGCGCGGTAGAGATGGTAGCCCTGGGTGACGATGATCACTTTCTCCGCCCTGAAGACGGCTTTTGCCCGGTAAAGGCTCTCATATGTGGAAAAGCCGGCGTGATCCATAAACACATTTTCCGAAGGGATCCCGGCGCTGACGGCGTACTGTTTCATCACATTGACTTCATCATATTCCTTCCGGCCATGGTCGCCGGACATCAGCACCTTGCCGGAGGCGCCGCCTTCATAGAGCTCGATACTTCTTTTAAGACGGTCGGCCAGCATGGGGGTGGGGATGCCGCCGTCCCAGACGCCGCATCCCAGAACGAGGATACAGTCAACCCCATTTAGCGCCAGCGCCTCCTCCGCGAAAATGATCTTCTCTGCAGCGGCAGACTTGATGTAACTGTTTAAGCCGAGCAGCACCACGATCCCGGCCAGGGCCGCACCGGCCAGCAGGAGTATGATCCACTGGAAGCGCTTTCTGGTTATCCTTTGAGCCATCTGAAGAAAGATTCCTCGTTTCTGGTAGTGTCGGTATGGACCGGCCGGGTGATTGCTTCGCCAATAGGCTATCCCCTCACCGCGATTTCCAATCGCCGCTCTAAGCTTCTTCTCCCACCGGGTTGGTCAGACTGCCGATGCCGCCGATGGCGACGCTGAAGCGGTCCCCGGGAGCGAGGGGACCGATTCCGGCCGGCGTGCCGGTCATGATCACATCGCCGGGGAGCAGGGTCATGCAGTGAGAGATGTACTCGATGAGCTCCGCCACGGAAAAAAGATGCTCGGCGGTGCTCCCCTCCTGCACCACCTGCCGGTTCAAAATTCCTTTCACCGGAAGCGCTTCCGGATCGGCGATCTCCGTGCTGATCGCCGGCCCCAGAGGACAAAAGGTGTCAAAACTCTTCGCATAGGTCCATTGTCCCTCCGGGGGCTGCAGGTCCCGGGCGGTGACATCGTTTCCGCAGGTGTAGCCGAAGACGTACTCCAAAGC
>JAAZIG010000123.1 GCA_012510325.1 Bacillota bacterium | reverse complement strand
CTGAGCATGAGTCTGGTGCCGGCGATTTCGGAAGCTTTAGTCTTGCGCAACAAAATGCTGATCAGGAGCCGCTCTGCTGTTTCGATAAAGCTGACCGTGCTCTTCTCCATGCCGGCGGCGGTGGGTCTTTACCTTCTGGCCACGCCGATAATTGTTCTTCTATTTGGCGGCGAGAATGCCGGAGCGGGCTATGCTCTCGCCTACATGTCCTGGTCGGTGCTGCCTCTGGGGCTGTATGTCTCCACAACGGGAATTTTACAGGGATTGGGGAAAACGGTCACTCCCGTTGTGAATATGGCCCTTGGCGGTATCCTCAAGGCGATCCTGATGTGGCATTTGACGGCAATCCCCTCGCTGCACATCGGGGGTGCGGCCCTCGGTTCGGTCATTGGTACCGCTTTTGCCGCAGTGCTGAATCTTTATGCAGTTGCGCGGCACACCGGCTGGCGTTTTCAGATCGGCCAGCTGGTGCTGCTTCCGGGTATCTCGGTGGGGGCGATGGCGGCGGCGGTCTCCTTAAGCTATCGGCTGATTATCCGGGCGGCGGTCTCTTCGCTTACTCCGGGGATGGCCAACGGTTGCGCCACCCTTGGAGCGATTGCCGGCGGGACTCTCGTCTACGGTCTTGCCCTCCTGCTCAGCGGCAGTCTGACCCGGGATGAACTCAACCTGATTCCCCGCATCGGCCCGCGTCTGGCGGAGCTGGCGGAGCGGTGGAGGTTGTTAAGATAGGGGGATGAATATATGGGAACACTTTTGATCATCGGTCTGGGACCGGGCCCGACGGTTCACCTTACAGCGGCGGCCCGGACGGCGCTCCGGCGCAGTCGAAGGGGGCTTTTTTTTAAAACAGCCCGCCATCCCGCCGCCGCCATCTGTCTCGACCGGGGGATCCCCTTTACCCCGCTGGACCGCCTCTTCAGCGCTCCGGCAACCCCCGGCGACTCGGCCAGGGCGGCGGGGCGGCTCCTTCTGTCCGCTCTTGAGCGGCAGCCCTGTGTCGGCTATGCCGTCCCCGGAGGGCCGCCCCGCGGGGAGCTGACGGTAGACTATCTGCGGCGCCGGGCACCGCGCCGCGGCCACCGTCTTCGGATCATCCCCGGAGTCGACTGCTTCCCCGGCAGCGGGAGCGGCTCCCTGGAGAGGCTGGAGCGGATCATGACGGCGCTGCGCTCCCCCGGGGGCTGCGCCTGGGACCGCCGGCAGACTCACCTCAGTCTGCGGAGCTGCCTTATAGAAGAGGCCTATGAGGTTGTCGCCGCCATCGAGCGGGACGACCCTGCCGCCCTCGAGGAAGAGCTGGGCGATCTTTTGCTGCAGGTGGTCTTTCACAGCGAGCTGGCCCGCGAACAGGGCCGCTTTGATCTGGACAGGGTGATCCGCGGCCTTTCGGAGAAGCTGATCCGGCGCCATCCCCATGTCTTCGGGACCGTCCGGGCTGCTTCGGAGGCCCAGGCGGTCGGGCGCTGGGAGCGAATCAAGGAGCAGGAGAGGAACGCTGTGGGGAAGGGGGCTATTCAGGTCGATCCCGGGCTCCCGGCGTTGCTGCGGGCCTATAAGATCCAGCAGCGGGCCGCCAACCTCGGTTTCGATTGGCCCTCCCTGGATGGAGCGGTGGCGAAACTGCGGGAGGAGGCGGCGGAGTTGCAGGATGCATACCGTCAGGGTCATCCGGGCAAAATAGAAGAAGAATTTGGAGATTTTTTATTTGCCGCTGTCAACGTCGCCCGTTTTCTGGGCCTGAATCCGGAGCTGGCTCTGGGCAAGGCTCTCCGGAAGTTTCTGGATCGATTTGGCTACATCGCCTCTCAGGTTGCCAGGGAAAACCGTCCCTTTGACAGCTTTTCCCTGGAGCAGCTGGATCGATGGTGGGAAGAAGCGAAAAATAATGAAGAAAAAAACGGCTGACCAGGCAGGAATTGCTGTACATTGAGCGAACTATCAAGGACAAGCTCTATTTATACCTTCTAAGGAGGAGTGTGACAGTTGAATAAATCTGATTTAATCGGAGCGGTTTCTGAGAAGGTTGAGATGTCAAAAAAAGATGTTGAAAAAGTAATCAATACAACTCTCGAAGTTATTGTTGATACAGTAGCTGATGATGAAAGAGTGCAGCTGGTCGGCTTCGGGACCTTTGAAAGGAGATACCGGGCGGAACGGGCGGGGCGCAACCCTCAGACAAAAGAAGAGATCGTTATTCCTGCACTGAACGTTCCCGTCTTCAAGGCCGGAAGAGCATTTAAAAATAAAGTCAAGTAGTAGCAATACAATCAGAGAATTTAGCGAGTTGACTGTCGCCGGGGCTGCTCTCTTGGAGAGCGGCCCCGAGCTTTTTCCGGGGTAGAATATTTCGCCGGGGGAACACTAGGAGAGGTTGCAAAAATATAAACAGGGCTGGTGAAACGGATGTCTTTTCCACGGCGGGCGTTCATCGTTTTTCTGGGGGTGCTTCTGCTGCTCTCAGCAGGCTGCCGCCGCCGGATGGAGGAGGAAGCTGTTCCCCCCCTTCCCGAGGCGCTGGCCGAATTCCAGGGCCGGGAACCCCGCTTAAACGTGTACCGCCATGAGACCGGGGATGTTGCTGCAATGGACTTCGAGGACTATATCGCCGGAGTGGTGGCTGCAGAGATGGATCCGCACTGGCCGGAGAACGCTCTGGCAGCCCAGGCGATCATCGCCCGCAGCTTTACCCTGCACAAGATCGAGGAAGACGGCGGTATGCCCTCGCGAAATGCGCATGCCTCCACCGATTTCAAGGAATTCCAGGCCTATAATGAAGAGCGGATCAATGAGCGTGTTCGCCGGGCGGTGGAGAAAACCAGGGGGAAGGTGGCGCTCTACGAGGGTGCCTATATCAAAGCCTGGTTCCATGCTTATGCCGGTCCCCGGACCGCCCTGCCCGATGAAGGGCTGGAATATAAGGACGGCAACCCCCCGTATATCCAGATCGTCGCCAGCCCCGCGGAGAAGGATATTCCTGAAGAGGAGAAGAACTGGGAAAGTACATTTCCCCTGGGCCGTCTCCGGGAGGCGGTGCAGGAGGCGGGATGCGGCGATCCCGGAGCTGTAGAAAGCGTCAGCATCAGCGAAAAGGGTCCGTCGGGAAGAGCGACCCGGATCCGGATCAATGATCTCGAAGTGCCGGCGCCGTCGCTGAGGCTGGCCCTGGGCAGCACCGAGATGCGCTCCACTTTTATCGATGAGCCGGCGCTCGGGGAGGGAGGCCTTCACCTTTCCGGCACCGGTTTTGGGCACGGTGTAGGCATGTGCCAGTGGGGCGCCCGCTCGCTCGCCGAGGAGGGACGCAGCCCCGATGAGATCGTCAACTATTTCTACCGTGACATTACTCTGGCCCGGGTCTGGTGAAGGCGATGAAAAGAGCTTGGCGGAGGGGTGGAAGACTCCGGAAGAGCCCCCGGTAAGCGGCGGCTCCGGCTGCGGCTAACGACAAACAAAGGAAGCCGGCTCATGGGGTTGCAGAACCCGATCGCCCAGCAGCACCCGCATGGTATCGCCGGAGATCTCGTCAATGAGCAGAATTTTGCCCTCCGCTTCACCGAACTCGTATTTGATATCGATGAGCTCGAGGCCCTTTAGGGAGAGCTCCCCCTTGATCAGGGCGGTGGCCCGGCGGGCGGTCCGCGCCATATAGGCGCTCTCCTCCGGCGAGGCGATCTGCAGCGCCGCCAGCGCCTCCGCCGTGATGGGGGGGTCGCCCCGGCGGTCGTCTTTCAGCGTAAACTCCACCAGAGAGGGTAGTGGCTCCCCCCGGGTGACATGGTCTCCGTAGCGGCGCAAAAAGCTGCCCCAGGCTTTCTCGCGGCAGATCACCTCCAAACCGAATGAGCGGGCTTGTTTGACTATGAGGGTATGCTCAGAGGGGCCGCGCCCGAGGTAGTGCGTCGGTATATTCGCCTCCTCCAGCAGCTCAAAAAAGTGAATTGACAGGCGGAGCGAGGCGCCGCCCTTGCCGGCAACCCGGCCGACAACCTCGTTGCCCCCGGGATCGGGACGGTCTCCTGTTCCGGTGATGCTGTCCTTGAAGCTGAGCAGAAGCCGATCCTCTTCCCAAAGGAAAAGATCCTTTGTTTTGCCGCAATATAATCGTTCCACTGTGCTGCCCCTTTGTCTGTAAGATAGAGTGCTCCGCCCCTTTTCTTCGTCATCGGTGCGGTCGATCCTTTTTCAAAGGGTGCCCTTTTTGGCGCCGTCCCAAACGGTACTCCCACCTCACCCAAGGGCGGGGAGGGGATCGGCCCTTCTTCGGAAGGTGCTTGAGACATAAACAGATGGTACAAACTCATATAATAGAGCGAACAGAAAGCGTCAACGTATCCACAAGGGGGGAAAAGTAGTGGAGGAAAAATATAGTTTCGGCAGCGGACAGCACCGCCTGGTGATAGAGAACCGGGAGCACACCGAGATCACCGGTGTCCTTCATGTGGACAGCTTCGATGATGAAGAGGTGATCATGGAAACAGAGCTGGGCTTGCTGGCGGTAAGGGGTGAAAATCTGCACATTAAACACCTCAATCTCGATCAGGGGGAGATCTTCATTGAGGGTCTTCTTTTGGAGCTGGCCTATGCAGAAAACAAGCAGATGCGGATGCGCGGAAAAACTCTTCTGGAGAGGCTTTTCAAATAGTGGGCCTGCTGTCCGCCTCTTCAACGGCTCTGCAGCAACTCGCAGCTTTCCTGGAGGCGGGGGCTCTTGGGGCTATTTTTGCCTTTGTTTACGATCTGTACCGGGCTGTGCGGATGCAGTTTCGGCGTCTCCCGTCCTTTCTTTCGGTAACTGCCGATTGTCTATTCTGGGTCGCCGCCGCTGCCGCGGCGATCATTATTTTGGTTTACCGGAGCTGGAGCGAGGTCAACATATATCTCTATCTCGCTCTGGCGGGGGGATTTCTCCTTTATTTCCGCTGTTTCAGCCGTTATCTGCTGCCCCTGTGGCTGAGAGGCGGTGCTTTTATCGCCCGGATCTGCCGGCGTCCGGCGGGAGAAGAGCGGGGGGAGGACTAGAATCGGCTGTCGGAATCGGTTTTCCGGGCCGAGGCAGGGATATTTCGTTGCATGGCGAAGAGATCCCTTCAGAGTTTCGCTGCGAATTCTTTGGGTAAAGAGGACCGGACTGAAGAGGGCGATGGGATCATGAGAGCGAACCGAAGAGATGACAAAGTGGCCCCGTTTCCCCGGCGCAAACAGAGCAGCTTTGGGTTTTTCAAGCTCGCTGCCGTAGCCGGATTACTTCTGCTCAGCCTATTTTTCACTCTTATCGCTGTGCAGATGTATCAGTACAACCGGCTCCACAAGAAGCTGGCCGCCGCGGAGCTGCAGGTGCAGGAGAAAGAGTTGCGCAACGAAGAGCTGGCTGAAGAGATCGAGAAACTGGGCGATCCCGGTTATATCGGGATGCTGGCGCGGAAGCTTTTGGGCCTGGTCCGGCCGGGGGAGATTGTTTTTCAACTCGAGGATTGACAAATCATTCAAAAAAGTGATAATATCAATAGACCAACACTTAAGGAGGATATTTAAGAAGGATGCCTGTAAAGGTAGGCAGTATCGTGGAAGGGGTGGTAACCGGGATCACTAACTTTGGTGCATTTGTAACGCTTCCCAATGGAGATACCGGGCTGGTGCATATTTCTGAAGTGGCCGATTCTTATGTCAAGGATATCCACAGTCACCTGAAAAAAGCCGAGCGGGTGAAGGTGAGGGTGCTTTCGGTGGACGGCGGCGGGAAGATCGGTCTTTCCATCCGGCGGGCTTTGCCCGATTCCGGGTCCCGCGGTTTCCGTAAAGAAAAACGGGCTTCATTTGAAGATAAGCTGGCCCGTTTTATGAAGGAGAGCGACGAAAGGCTGCAGGATTTGAAGCGCAATACTGAATCCAAAAGAGGCGGTCGGGGATCCTGCCGGGAAGCTTTTTGAGTTTCGGGTCATAGATCAGCACGGCGGCAAACCGCCGGGCGCTATTTTAAAATTTGGAATTTCTTCTGAGCTCCATAAAAAAAACCCTTTAGAACGTCCTTAAAGGTGTTTTTTTTTGCCCTTTTTCAGGTGCCGGCAGGGGTTAAGCTTAACCGGCCGGCGGGGCGGGCGGTTAAACGCCGAGAGCTGGCTTTATTTGTCACAAATTATATTTCTCTCCTCCCCTGTTTATGACATACATTTCAGGAAGGTTCATTTATAATAACGCTTACCGGAACCACGGAGGTGGATGTCTGTGAGGATGGAGGGGACAACCTTGGCCCATGAAGCCACATCTTCTACCGCCAAAGGTAGTCAGGAACGCCTCAACGCTTTAAGAGCATTTTACCGGAAGGGAGAGGCCCTCTTCAGCGCGCCCAACATTTTGCTGGCGCTGGCAGCTTTCCTGTTGGGCAGGGCCGAAATCCTGGGAGAGATCGCCCCCTTCGGGGCGGTTCTCTGGCTCATCGCGTTGCGGAAAAAACCAAAACAAAGTTTCCTGGTGGCGGCGGCTGTCCTGGCAGGCCGGGCGACGGGTAGCGGCGGCGTCACGGCAGCATTCATACTCCTGGGAGCGATGGCGACGGTCTGGTTACTGGAGGGGTGCACCCTGCTCTTGTTCAAAAGGCGAATCCCGTTATTGCCGGCAACCGCGGGGCTGGTAATACTGAGCCGGTTTACCGTCTTCCTGAACGCTCCCCAACTTCTGGATGCGCTCTATCTTTCGCTGGAGCTGATCATCGGCCTCCTGGCAGCAGTGGTTATACTGCCGGGAATTCGCCTCATCGATTTGCTTCCGCGAAGCCGTGACAGGCCGAAAGTGGGGTCTGCCGAGATTCCGGCTCTTTTTCTTATCTTTATCCTGGCCATATTCGGCCTCAAGGGTGTTACCGCGGCCGGCTTATCCGTAGAAGCCGCCGCCTGTTACCTGAGCATCCTGATCCCGGCCTACCTGGTGGGGGCGGGACGGGGAGCCGCAATGGGAATAATTACAGGGACAATATTAGGGTTGGGAAACCCTCACTTCTATCTGTATACCGGGTCCCTCTCCTTTAGCGGCTTCTGGACCGGGCTGTTGAAACCCTTCGGACGGTGGGGTTCTGCAGCAGGGTTCCTGTTCACCATGCCGGTGCTCTTTCTGCTTGCTCCCGGGGAGATGCCGGGGATCTACTGGAGGGAAGGTCTGCTCTCCCTGGTTTTATTCCTGGCAATCCCGGAGCAAGTTCTCCGGAGGCTGTCGCTGCAGCTTCCGGAAAGAGGCGGGGAGGGCGGTCGGGGGAGTCAGGGGACAGCCCCGGCGATAGCCGGCCGGGTCCGCCATCTGGCCAGGCTGTTCAGTGAAATATCCCTGGGTCTGACCCAGGTCGCTGCAGCGGGGCCGGAGGGGGAAGCGGAGCAGTCTTCCAGGCTTGAAGAGTTAACGAACCGGGTTTGCCGCTCCTGCTTGTATGAGCAGCGCTGCCGGGGGCAGGATCAACACAGCCATCACCGTCTGGTCCTCGATCTCTTGGAGCGCGCGGAAGAAGAGGGGGAGGCGGTGCTGGCTCATCTGCCCGCCGCTTTCCGGGAAAGGTGCCGCCAGCCGGAGGAGCTGGTCAGGGCAACGAACAACTTGCGGGAGATAGCGGCCGTAAACCGGTTTTGGGAACAGAAGGTGAGAGAGGGGAAAGAGCTGATTTCGGGCCAACTGCAGGGGCTGGCGGAAGTGATGCACGAGCTGGCCTGCGAGGTCGAAGAAAACCGGCTCTCTCCCGCCGTGGGTGAGCAGACTCCCCTCTTCAACCTTGAGTTTGGGCTGGCCCAGCAGGCAGGCTGGTGCCAGCAGAGTTGCGGTGATTATTACAGTCTCCTGGAACTGGGTGCAGGGGAACAGGTGATCATCCTCAGCGACGGGATGGGTAGCGGGCCCCGTGCTGCGGCAGAGAGTAAAGCAACCATCGTTCTTTTGGAACGCCTCCTCGAGGCGGGCTTCGGAAAAGAAGTGGTGTTGCGCAGCGTCAACTCCCTGCTGCAGCTGCGCACGGGCACGGAGAGCTTTGCCACCGTCGATATGGCCCTCATCGATCTGGTTGCGGGAGAGGTGGAACTGATCAAGGTGGGAGCAGTTCCCAGTATGGTCAAGCGAGGAAAGGAGGTGTTCATTGTCGGGGCTCCCTCGCTCCCTCTGGGGATCCTGCCCCGGGTAGGGGTGGAAAGCCATCAGGAAGCGCTTCGGCCGGGCGATCTTCTGGTGATGGTGACCGACGGAGTCGGCGATTCTGAAGAGCAGCCTTCATGGGCGGCTGCGTTCCTCCGCCGAATGGAGGAATGTCCGCCGCAGATCGTGGCCGACCGGATCGTGGAAGAGGCGCTGCGCCGTTCCGGCGGCCGGCTGCGGGACGATCTGACCGTGGCGGCTTGCAGAATGATTCGCTTTAAACAGTAAGCGCAGTAAGCGACCTGGGAACGTGCACGAAATAGAGATGCAACCTTTCAACGAGGGTTCAAAGGTTGCATCCTTTTTTGGTTATCGGTAAGCCGGGACTGTGGTAAAATGTAGATGAGGGGAGCACAGTATGCTGATGCTTGCCAAAAAAATGATCCGCTACATTGAAAAACACCGGCTGCTGCAGGAGGGGGATCGGGTGCTCGCCGCCGTCTCCGGGGGCCCGGATTCGCTGTGCCTGCTTCATCTTTTGCGCTCTCTTGCGGCGCACTACAGGCTGAGTCTGATTGTGGCTCATCTTGACCACCGCATCAGGCCCGAGGCGCGTCAGGAGGCGGAAGCGGTGCGCCGGATTGCCCGCTCGTGGAGGTTGCCTTTTGAAGGGGCCGCCGTCGATGTGCCCGCCTACCGGGCCCGCCGGAAGCTCTCCCCTTCAGAGGCCTCCCGCATCGTCCGCTATCGTTTTCTCCTTCGGGCGGCGGAAAAACATGGGGCCAACAAGATCGCCCTGGGGCACCAGCTCGACGATCTGGCGGAGACGGTCCTCTTCAATCTGCTCCGGGGGACCGGTCCGGACGGGCTCGCCGGAATTCTGCCCTGTCGCCCCCTGGGAGAGGTGGAGCTGATCCGCCCTCTGCTGGGCACCACCAGGGAGGAGATCGAGCGCTACTGCCGCGAATATGAGCTCGAGCCGCTCCTCGATTCAAGCAATTTGCAGACCGTCTATACCCGCAACCGGATCCGGCTGGAGCTGATCCCGCACCTGGAGAAGAATTACAACCCCCGCCTGAGGCGTTCGCTGGCGGAGCTGGCTTCCCTGGCCGCTTCCGACCGGATTTATTTTGCAAGGAAAGCGCAAAAAATATTTGAACGGGTGGCGCGGCACAAAGACGGAAAGCTGCTTGTGGATCGTGCCGCCCTGACAACGCTGCCGGCGGCGCTGCGCGGACGCGTTGTCTACCGGGCTCTTTTGGAATATATCCCCGCCAAAAAGATCGGCCGGCGGCAGGTTGAGCAGCTGCTGCATCTGGCGGAGGGGGAGGGGCCGGCCCGGCAGATCTCCCTGCCTGCCGGTATCAGGGCCCGCCGCTCTTACGGGCACCTGCACCTCTTTTCGGCGCGCTCTGCAGCAGAGGGCTCTTTTGTCCCGCAGTTGCTGCAGATCCCCGGCCGCACCGCTTCAACCGGCGGAGAGGTGATCATCGAGGCTTCTCTGCGCCGCCCCCGGGAGCTGCCCTGGCCTCCGGCAGCGGAGCAGGCCTATCTGGATTACGACAGCCTGCCCGGGCCGCTGCAGCTGCGGAGCCGCTGGCCCGGGGCCCGTTTTTATCCCCAGGGGGCCCCGGGAAGCAAAAAGCTGAAAGAATTCATGATCGATCAGAAGGTGCCCCGCCACTGTCGGGACCGCCTTCCCTTGATCGTTGCCGGCGGCGAGGTGGTCTGGGTGGCCGGCAAGCGCATTGCCCATCCTTACCGGGTCACCGAGAAAACCGGGCGGGTCCTGGTTTTACAGCTGCACTATTTGAACAGAAAACATAGGAGGAGAACCGATGAAACAGTCTAACCGGGAAGAGTTGCTGAGCGCTGCGGAGATCGCCGGCCGGGTGCAAGAGCTTGCTGCGGAGATCACGGCGGCATACGCCGGCAGAAAGGTGCTGCTGGTCTGCGTGCTGAAAGGGGCGGTGGTCTTTGCCAGCGATCTGATGCGCCGGCTGGATCTCCCGGTGGAGATCGATTTTATGGCGGTCTCCAGCTACGGGTCGGAGACCGCTTCTTCGGGAGCTGTCCGGATCCTCAAGGATCTGGACAGCAGCATTCAGGGAAAAGAGCTCCTTATCGTCGAGGATATTGTCGATACCGGGCTGACCCTCGATTACCTGTGCAAAAACCTGCTCAGCCGCAAGCCGAAATCGTTGAAAGTTGTCACCCTGCTCGACAAACCGGCCCGCCGCCGCGTTGAATTCATCCCCGATTTTTGCGGGTTCGAAATTCCCGATCGCTTCGTGGTCGGTTATGGATTGGATTTCAATGAAGATTACCGCCACCTGCCCGGAATCTATGTTCTGAAGCCGGAAAACTGAGAGCCGCAGCGACGGCGGTAACGGTTTGAAGCGGGGGGCAACTGTATTGCCTCTGCCGGGATGGTATGTTAGAATGAAGTAGTCAAATTTCGGTTGTTTACCGGGAGAGGAGGTAACTGAAAAAATGAAATTCTTCAGACGTCAGGTCACCTTTTATCTTGTCGTGGCCCTGCTCTTTGTCGTGATGATGAAGCTGCTCTTCAACACCGGCACGGCGCCGGAGAAGATCCCCTACAATGAGTTCATCCAGCAGGTGGAGAACGACCGGGTAAAAAGTGTTACGACCTACGGCGATGAGATCGAAGCTGAGCTGAAGGATGACCGGATCGTAACGACGATCCGTCCAGACGACCACACCTTGACAGACCTCCTCCTGGGGAAGAATATTCCTTACGAGAGTAATCCGCCGCGAGGGCCCAGCTGGTGGCAAACCGCCCTCACTTATGTGATCCCCTTACTGCTGCTCTTCGGGTTGTTTTTCTTCTTCATGCAGCAGACGCAGGGCGGGGGGAGCAAGGTGATGAATTTCGGCAAAAGCCGGGCCCGCCTCCATGAAGGCGATCGCAAAAGGGTCTCTTTTAGCGATGTTGCCGGTGCGGATGAGGAGAAGGCCGAGCTGGCTGAAGTGGTTGATTTTCTGAAAGATCCCCGCAAGTATATCGAACTCGGTGCGCGCATCCCCAAAGGGATCCTGCTGGTCGGCCCGCCGGGAACAGGGAAAACGCTGCTGGCACGGGCTGTGGCCGGCGAGGCGGGGGTGCCCTTTTTCACCATCAGCGGCTCCGATTTTGTGGAGATGTTTGTCGGGGTGGGAGCGTCGCGGGTGCGCGATCTCTTTGGCGATGCCAAGAAGAGCTCACCCTGTATCGTCTTTATCGACGAGATCGATGCTGTCGGCAGGCAGCGCGGCGCCGGCCTCGGCGGCGGCCATGACGAGCGCGAGCAGACCCTGAACCAGCTTCTCGTGGAGATGGACGGGTTTGATGTCAACGAGGGGATCATTATTTTGGCGGCGACGAACCGTCCCGATATCCTTGATCCCGCCCTGCTCCGGCCGGGCCGGTTTGACCGCGAAATCGCCGTCGGGGTGCCCGATGTCAGGGGCCGCGAGGAGATCCTCAAAGTTCACACGCGGAACAAACCGCTGCACGAAGAGGTCAGTCTGAGAGATATCGCCAGGGCCACCCCCGGTTTTACCGGGGCCGATCTGGAAAATGTGGTCAATGAAGCGGCGCTGTTGACGGCGCGGACGGGGCGGAAAAAGGTTGGAAAAGGCGAGATCGAGGAGGCTGTTGAGCGGGTCATCGCCGGAACCCAGAAGCGGAGCCGCGTCATCAGCGAGTTTGAGAAAAAGATCGTCTCCTTTCATGAAGCCGGGCATGCCCTCGTCGGCTATTTGCTGCCCCATACCGATCCGGTACACAAAGTCTCGATAATCCCGCGGGGACGGGCCGGGGGCTATACCCTGATGTTTCCGGAAGAGGACCGTTACTTCATGACCCGCTCCGAGCTTCTCGATCGCGTCACCACTCTGCTGGCCGGACGGGTGGCGGAGAAGGTGGTTCTCGACGAGATCAGCACGGGGGCGCAGAATGATCTGGAGAGGGCTACGGAGATCGTGCGGCAGATGATCATGGAGTACGGGATGAGCGATGCCCTGGGCCCGATCACGCTGGGCCATAAACAGAGCCAGGTTTTCCTGGGACGGGATCTGGCCCGCGATCGGGATTACAGTGAAGAGATCGCCAAGGCCATCGACCTGGAGATCCGCCGTACCATCGATCAGTGCTATCAGCGGGCCCAGGAAATTCTGACAGAGAACAGGGACAAGTTGGATGCCATCGCCGGGGCGCTCCTGGAGAAGGAGACTCTCGATGCCGATGAGATTACCGCACTCGTCGAGGGGAAAAGCCTGGAGGAGATCGAGGCGGCCCGCCGGGAGAAGGAACAAAAGGCCCGGGCCAGGGAGGAAGGGGCTGTGCGGCCGGAGCGGCGCGAGGGAAAAGCGGCCGCCGGAAAGACGCAGGTGCAGCCGTGCACCTCTTTTCAGCAGAGCGATTGCAGTGTTGAACACCCCTCGGAGGAACCGACGACTTGAATTTGAGCCAAGGAAGGCTGCCTGCGGGCAGCCTTTTTTTTCAATAAAAAAGGCGGTGGTGCTTAATCGTGGCGCTTAGCGGAGGCATTACGGAGATTGAAGGGGTCAAGGTGGGCTGTTGCACCGATCTGGAGGCGGCGACGGGGGTAACCGTGGTTCTCGTTGAAGAGGGCGCCCGGGCGGCGGTGGAGGTGCGCGGGTCGGCCCCCGGAACCAGAGAGACCGACCTGCTGCAGCCGTCCCGGTTGGTCGAGGAGATCCAGGCGATTGTCCTGGCCGGAGGCAGTGCCTTCGGGTTGGACGCCGCCGGCGGGGCGGTGCGCTATCTGGAAGAGCGGGGGCGGGGGTTTCTTACCGGGCCGCTGGCGGTGCCTATCGTGCCGGCGGCGATCCTGTTCGATCTTTTCATCGGCAGCGCTGCAGTTCGCCCCGATGCACAGATGGGCTATCAAGCCTGTCTCGAGGCCTGCGGCGGTCCCGTCGCCGAGGGCTCCGTCGGGGCGGGCACGGGGGCGACGGTGGGAAAATTTTACGGTCCCCACCAGGCCGTTAAATCCGGACAGGGCAGCGCCTCCTGCAGCTGCGGCGATCTGATTGTGGCCGCCCTCGTGGTGGTAAACGCCTTCGGCGATGTCTGCGACAGCCGGGGTGAACTCCTTGCCGGACCGCGTCACCCGGAAACGGGCCGGATGGAGCGCACCGCCGAGCTGATGCAGGGGCGGAGCGGATCCGCCTTTCCCGGCAACACCACCCTCGGGGTGGTGGCCACAAACGGCTGTTTCAACCGGGAAGCGCTGGGCAAAATTGCCCAGATGGCCCATAACGGGCTGGCCCGGTCGATCTGGCCGGTCCACACCATGTGGGACGGCGACATCATCTTCAGCCTGTCGCGGGGCGGGGTGGAGGCCGATATCAGCCTCGCCGGAACGATGGCTGCGGAAGCGGTTTCCAGCGCTGTTGAAAGGGCGATCTTGACGGCGACACCTCTGTGCGGCATTCCCGCTGCGGGGGGGCGGTAGAATTAAGAAATAATTAAGTGAATGAAATAACTTATGGCAGGAATTAAGGCGAACTTGTGGAATAGATTATTCATAATGCCAATAAAGTAGGAGGTTAAGGCAAAAATCAATTAAATCTTAAAAGGAGGTTTTTCCATGCCATTGGATCCGACCAAATATGCCGATTGGGAAATTGCCGAAGCGGCAGAGGCTACCATGAAAACAGTGTATCAGCTGCGCGATGAGCTGGGCCTGGAAGAAGAGGAACTGCTACCACACGGTCACTATGTGGCGAAGGTGGACTACAAGAAGGTGCTCGAGCGGTTGAAGGACCGCCCTGACGGCAAGTATGTCAACGTTACGGCGATTACGCCGACACCTCTGGGTGAAGGAAAGTCTACCACCACCATGGGCCTGGCTCAGGGGATGGGGCGACGGGGCAAAAACGTATTTGCCACGATCCGCCAGCCTTCCGGAGGGCCGACGATGAACGTGAAGGGTTCTGCCGCCGGCGGCGGGCTGTCGCAGTGTATCCCCCTGACGCCCTTTTCTCTGGGGCTGACCGGTGATATCAACGCAGTGATGAATGCCCATAACCTGGCCATGGTTGCGGTAACCTCGCGGTTGCAGCACGAGTTTAATGCCACCGATGCATTTATCAAGCGCAGGGGGTTGGAGCGGTTAAATATCGATCCCCGCAACGTGGAGATGAAATGGATCATCGACTTCTGCGCCCAGGCTCTGCGCAATATCATTATCGGCCTGGGAACCAGAAGGGACGGCCTGATGATGCAGTCAGGTTTTGCCATCGCGGTCTCCTCCGAGGTGATGGCGATCTTGGCCATGGCCAAGGATCTGGACGACATGCGCCAGCGGATGGGCCGCATCGTGGTTGCTTACGACAAGCGCGGCAATTCCATCACCACCGAGGATCTCGGTGTCGCCGGCGCGATGACCGCCTGGATGGTCGAGGCGATCAACCCGAACCTGATGCAGACTCTCGAAGGGCAGCCGACCTTTGTTCACGCCGGTCCTTTTGCCAATATCGCTGTAGGCCAGTCCTCCATCATCGCCGACCGGGTGGCCCTGAAACTCTCCGACTATGTGCTCACTGAGTCGGGCTTCGCCGCCGATATCGGCTTTGAGAAGTTCTGGAATATCAAGTGCCGCGAGTCGGGACTGACCCCGCACTGTGCGGTGATCGTGGCGACAATCCGCGCCCTGAAGTGTCACGGCGGAGCGCCGCTGCCGCTGCCGGGACAGCCCCTGGATCCCTCTTACACTGAAGAGCAGCTGGAGTGGGTCGAGGCGGGCTGTGAAAACCTGATTCATCACGTTAACACCGTGAAAAAAGCAGGGATCAACCCGGTGGTCTGCATCAATGCTTTCCATACCGACACCGAAAACGAGATCAAGCTGGTCCGCCGCCTCGCCGAAGAGGCCGGCGCCCGGGTTGCTCTTTCGAAGCACTGGCAGTTCGGCGGCGAAGGAGCGCTTGAACTGGCTGACGCTGTTGTCGAGGCCTGCGACGAGCCCAGCAACTTCCGCTTCCTTTATGAGCTGGAAACCCCGCTGCGCAAGCGCATCGACCTCATTGCCAGAGAAGTCTACGGTGCCGACGGAGTGGAGTATTCTCCCGAAGCTCTGGCTAAGGCGGAGCGGATGGAGAAAGATCCGGCCATGCAAAAGCTGGGTACCTGTATGGTCAAGACCCACCTCAGCCTCTCCGACGACCCGCTGATCAAGGGTGTGCCGAAGGGATGGAAACTCTATATCAGGGATATCCTTACTTACGGCGGAGCCGGTTTTGTTGTTCCGGTGGCCGGGGCCATTTCACTGATGCCCGGCACTGCAGCCAACCCGGCGTTTATGAATGTTGACGTCGATGTCGATACCGGCAAGGTTAAGGGGCTCTTCTAAGAGGGCTCTTTGCCGGGTTCGCCCGGCGTAAGTAAACAGAGTTCGACGGGGTG
>JAAZIG010000122.1 GCA_012510325.1 Bacillota bacterium | reverse complement strand
TCTTTATCCTCAGCTGAAAGCATACCGTTTGGGGACCGGGTTTTCAGGTTTTCCGCAGGGAACCTCAGCCCTTCCACAACTCACACCCCCAAGCGCTTGAATCAAATGCCCACCGGATTCGTTGTCTCAAAGAATGTAAGAACATACCAGCTAGCGGTAATAGTAGGAGTAGTCTGTCTATTGCGTAAGTTTAATTATATAGACAGGCGCAGGCTTTGTCAACTATTCGCCGTCATTCATTTTACCCATTCATTTTACAACTTACCCATTCATTTTTCAATTACCCCATTAATTTATAATCAGTGATCATCTTGCCTGAAGGAGATCGGCTCACGTACGACGACATCCTAAAACAATAGCCGATCTGGTGAAAGTGCTTTGTTATTACTGTAAGGCACTACTGCTGTGCTTCCCTGCGTCACTGAAAGCACTGCTCAACCAACAGATCGGGAAAAGGTGACCGCATATTTCCCCCGGAACGGCCGAAGGAGGGCGCGCTGCCCTCCTTGTTCAACAATCTGTATGGCGATCGTTTTTCCGTCTGGATCAGTTTTGCTGTGCTAGTGCTCTTCTTCGATTCCGGCCAAGATCCGGGCAAATTCTTTCTTCTGTTCCATATTGGCCTGGCGGGCGATCATAATCCGCTGGGCTTGGGGTGAACCTGCTCCATGCAGCGATTCAGTCCGGTAGCCCACCGCAGCAGCGCCAAGAGTCATGTTTTCAATAAGACGCATAATCCGCATACGATATTCTGTGGGAACAGAAGAAATTCCCTTTAGATATTTTTCAACATACGGACCGATCTGCGGATGCCGCAGATCTTTCTCCGAAGGCATGGTTACCATCAATCCACCGGCGATATCTTCGGCCAAACGGGCGATTTCATAGGGAAACCGGGTAATATTCAATTTGCAAACATTGGCCAGCATCAGGTCAATCAGATAGGTGCCCGATGCGGTAGCATCCCCCTGAGAGGAGCAAGCGATACCACAGGAATAAAGCGTTTCATTTAGGTGAATCATCTCAACAAGCTTATCCTTAATATGCGATGCTTTCGCCGCGCCATTGTATTCGGCGGCCATTGCCGCAGCGCCGATTAACACATCGCCCACACCCACTTTGCATCCCCCGTAGCTCTGGCGATGGTATCCTGCAAAACGCTCCACCATCATGCCGGCGTACTGATATTCCCCACACATGAACACCCGCTCCCAGGGCACAAAAACATCCTCGAAAACAACCAGCGATTCATGCCCACCGTAGCGGCAGTTGCCCACATCCAGGGTCCCCCCCTCCAGTTTGCGGGTATCACAGGATTGACGTCCATAAATATATAGAATCCCGTCGGCATCGGAGGGCAAGGCAAAGGATATGGCGTAATCTTGATCCTGTTCGCCTAGATTTATTGTCGGCATGACTAAGATTTCATGGGAATTGAGCGCACCGGTCTGATGACATTTCGCTCCCCGAACGATGATCCCGTCCTTGTCCCGCTTCACCACCCGCATATAGAGATCAGGATCGGCCTGCTGAAAAGGCCTCAACCCCCGGTCACCTTTGGGATCGGTCATCGCTCCGTCAACGGTGAGATCTTCTTCCTGAACATAACGCATAAAATTGCGAAAACGCTGGTGGTACTGGGTGCCAAGATCGCGATCCATCTCGAATGAAGTACTATCTACAGCATTGAAGGCATCCATTCCGACACAGCGCTGAAAACAGGAGGCGGTTTTCTGTCCCAGCAACCGCTGCATCTTGACCTTATTGATTAAGTCAGCGGTACTCTGGTGCAGGTGGGTAAAACGGTTGATCTTTTTTCCAGTCAGGCTGGATGTCGCTGTCATCAGTGATTCGTAACGGGGATCAAAAGCCAGTTCATAAGTTTTTGCTACAGAATTCATTGAAGGACGGATCACCGGATGATCCACAGGGTTCTCCACCTTTTCGCCGAACATAAATATGTTCAACTTTAACTCTCTCAGGCTCGCTTCGTACTCCTGTGCTGTTTTCAAAGTAAAGCTCCTTCCATTGAACAGGCTGCGACACTATATTTCTTTTGCAATAATGATGCCAACTTGCCCAAGCAAAATAGCGACTTGTTTTCGGCAAAACAATAGGAAAAAGGCGAAACAATCATAACAATTCACCCATTTCCCAACCCGGGCTAGCCTATTGAAGGTATTCTGGGGAGATTTCGTGCAAAACTGCACAACCGAATCTCCCGGGACAAAAGGGACGTACCTTCCTGTCCCACTTTCCGAAACAACAGCGACAAGTGCACCGCGGGGAAGTGCACCAGGGAAGGATCTCATGGTTCATTTCGCCCGCTGAACCGCGGGGACGGATCTTCTGGCATACAACAGCGTTACCCCCCTCCATATCCTGATACCGGCGGGCAATGACTGCCTGATCGAAACTGACGCCTATATAAAAACCTCGGGAGCCATCTGCAAAAATAACGCGAGCTGTCCCGGAAACTTAACGAACAAAGCTTCAGCGCCACCATCTACAATATAT
>JAAZIG010000121.1 GCA_012510325.1 Bacillota bacterium | reverse complement strand
CTGATGATCGGGGTGGCCTTCTTCATCTATCTCGGGGCGCGCATCTTCAGCCGGGGTCTGCTGCAATTCGAGCGGAACATCTCACTTAAAGAGATCGGTGCAATGATACGCCGTGATTATTGAGGGCGTGGGACAAAGGGGACGTACCTTCTTGTCCCACCTTTTGAGTCAAGGGGACGGTGACTTTGACTCACTCCAGCGTGGCGAAAGATATAATCCGCGAATCCCATTGCCATTTCCAGCACAGCAAAGAATCTGAGAAGAAAAAAATGAGCCACGAGATCCGTCCCCCCGGCTCACGTGGGACAAGGGGGACGTACCTTCTTGTCCCACCTTTTTGCTAGAAGCTCTAAGATATTTTTCCATTGGGGTTTGTTGGGATGTCTTTCTTCTCACTATATCGGGAGAACCATTCCCGTGGTGCACCTGTAAAATGAGCCACGAGATCCGTCCCCATGGCTCAGGGAATTTTTGTCTGAAGCCTGAGGGATCTGCTTTAAATGAGCCACAAGATCCGTCCCCGTGGCTCACCATGGCTCAGGTGGGAAGTGGTTCTCTGGGGGGTCAGTCTTCAGTCTTGTTCTTGTTTGGATTTTTCCAGATGGTAACGCAGCGCCCGCGGGGTAATCCCCAGCAGCTCCGCCGCCTTGACCTGATTGCCAAAGGTGACCTCCAGGGCTTCCTCGATGAGCTGCCCCGCAACCCGCTCCCGCCACTTTTTGAGATCTTCCTGAAAATTGCTGAGGTCAAACCCTTCTTTTAGTTCGATCCCGGAGGTGAGCAGATTCTCAAACTCTGTCAGCTGACGGTAAAGCTGCTCCCCCTGCGGATGGACGGCAAAATAGGGGGGGGGCGTTACGGCGGTTTCGGCGGGAGCGGCGCTCTCGATATCCTCCGCCGGTGCCGCCTCGTCTTCCTGCGGCGGCCGGATCCTCGGCGGCAGCTCCTCCGCCTCGATCACTTCGCCCTTGCTCAGGAGGACCGCCTGGGCGACGGTGTTGGAGACCTCCCGGATGTTGCCCGGCCAAGTGTGCTTCTGCAAAAGCTCCTTCGCCTCTTCGGAAAATATTTTCGCCGGCATCCCCTTCTCCACCGTCTCCCTCTCCAGAAAATAGTTCACAAAGGCGGGAATATCCTCGGCCCTTTCGCGCAGGGGCGGAATAAAGAGCGAGGCCACATCGAGGCGGTAGAAAAGATCCTCGCGAAACCTGTTTTCCTCCACCTGCACGGCCAGATCGGCGTTGGTGGCGGCGATGACCCGCACGTTAACCTTGCAGAGCTCTTCACCCCCGACGCGCAAAAATTCCCCCGTCTCCAGAACGCGGAGCAGCTTGATCTGGATCGCCGGGCTGGCTGAATCGATCTCGTCCAAAAAGAGGGTCCCCTTGTTGGCCATCTCGAAGATCCCTTTTTTGCGGCTGGTGGCTCCGGTGAAGGAGCCCTTCTCATGGCCGAAAAGTTCGCTCTCCAGCAGCGTCTCCGTGAATGCACCGCAGTTGAAAGCCATGAAGGCGCGTTCGCTGCGGTGGCTGACGGAATGAATATAGCGGGCGAGAACTTCTTTCCCCGTCCCCGTCTCCCCCTGAATGAGCACTGTAATATTTTTCTTGGCGATCTTTTGGGAGGCGGCGATGAGGCTGAGCATCTTCTTGTTGGTGCCGACGACAAAGCCGAGCTCTTTGTGGGAGTCGGAAAGTCTTTCCATCTCGGCGCGCACGTTCAGCGCTCTCTCCAGCAGATCCTCCATCTCGGCAATATCACCGAAAGGCTTCTCCACGTAGTCGAAAGCGCCGGACTGAATCGCCTCCACCGCCGACTTGACCGTGGAGTAGCCGGTGATGATGATCACCTCACAGGCGGGCTGCACCTTCTTGATCTCCCGCAGCACTTGCAGACCGCTCAAGTCGGGCAGCTTCAAATCGACGACGGCTACGTTGAAGCGGTTCTGTTTGAGCAGATCCAGCGCCTGCGCCCCGCTGTAGGCGGCGACGACGCGGTGTCCCTTTCGTTTCAGCAGATATGAGAAAAAATTGCAGACCTCCGGCTCGTCATCCACAATCATAAAACATGCCACCGCGGCGGCACCTCCCCCCACCTGCTCATTCATCGGCGTTGCCCTCTTTTTCATACGCTTTGTCCAGCGGCAGGATCAGGCTGAACTCGCTCCCCCCGCCCTCGACACTTTCGACATCGATAACCCCGCCGTGCGATTGGGCAATCCCCAGACTCACCGAAAGGCCCAGCCCCGTCCCCCTACCGACGCGCTTGGTGGTGAAAAACGGGTTGAACACCTGGGGCAGATCGTCGTAGTCAATTCCGATGCCGTTGTCTCTAATATGCACGGCGACCACCTTCTCCGAGGAGCTGGTCTCGATGACGATCCTCCCTTTCTCCCTCGTCTCGCCGGCGGCGAGGCGGGAGGCGATGGCATCCTTGGCATTGAGCAGAAGATTGATGATGATCTGCTCCAGCCCGTGCTCATTTCCCATGAGCCGGGGCAGCGAGGGTGCCGGCTTCATCACCAGCTCGATGTTGCTCTTCTCGATCTGAAAGGAGAGCAGGGAGAGAGCGCTCTCGACAACGTCGTTCAGATCGATCTCCTCGAAGGAGTATTCCTCCTGCCGCGAAAAGGTGAGCAGATTCTGGATAATCCGCTGGCAGCGCATCCCGCTGTTCTTGATATCCTTGATCAGCTGGTAGTGCGGCTCCTCGGGATCGGTTTCCCGCAGGAGCAGCTGCGAGTTCCCCACGATAGCCGTGAGCGGGCTGTTCAGCTCGTGAGCCACCCCGGCGGACATCTCCCCCAGGGAGACAAATTTGATGGAATCGACAAACCGGGTCACATCCTTGGCGTAGTAGGTGACGCCGTAAGCCTTTCCCTTTTCAGTGTAGGCGGGGTAGGCGAAGATATCGAGCACCCGGTTGAAGCGGATCCGCGACTGCTGGTAGGCGGTCTTCTGCGTGCGCACCACCTGATCCATGAGGCAGGGGTTGCATTTCGATTCGCGCCCGTAAAATAGATGATAGCATTTCTGCCCGAGGATCTCCTCTTCGGGCATGGTGAAAAAGTCGATCACCGCCTGATTGACCCGCTGGACGCGGTATTCACGATTGATAAAAAGGAGCAGATCGGTTACCGCAGAGAAAGTGATCTCCCACTCCTGCTTGTGCTGCCAGACTTCGCTGTAGAGGCGGGCGTTCTCCAGGCATACGGCGAGCTGATCGGCGACCTGCTCCAGAAAGTGGAGATCGCTCTCTTCGAAACCGTTCTCGCAGATCACCTCGAGAACCCCGATGACCCTTTCTTTCACCAGCAGGGGGATCAGCGCCGTCGAGAGGAACCCGCTCTCATCCGAAACGGAGGGCTCTCCGGTCCGGTGATCGATGAGAAAAGTCCGCTTCTCGGTAAAGACCTCCAGCAAAGCTTCGGAGGTCTTCTCCTCCACCTTTTCCCGGCCGCTGCTCTCGGGCGCTTTCTCCTCGCGGTTGTTGGTCACAAAGACAGTGCGGCTGACCATGGTCCCTTTGTCGATGACGTACAGGCTGATGGTGTCGAAGGCGACCACCGCCTGCAGCTCCGGGATAATACTTTCCACAATCTCCTGGAAAGACATATCGATGCCGATGGCCTTGGCCAACCGGTTGATGATCTCGAGCTGGATGTTGCGCCGGGTAATCTCATCTATCTTTTTCTTCAACTGGACATAATATGATTTTTTTGAGCTGTGGATTCCAGTAAGCTTTTCAATGAGTGCTTTCTTGTTTTTTATAACCACACCGTTCCTCCTTTAAAGTGCCGAGCGGAAGATCTCGATAATGTCGTTCACATCGGCATCGCGCGGATTGGTGATGAAACAGGCATCCTTAATCGCATTCTCACTCAGCTCCGGCAGGAGCTCTTCGGGCAGACCGAGCTCCGCCAGCCCCGAGGGAATCCCCACATCCTGGGCCAGCTCCCAGACCATGGCGATGGCTTTCTCCGCCGCCTCACGGGGAGTCATCCGGTCCACCTGCGCCCCCATAATCGCCGCGATCCGCACATATTTGTCGATGGACGAGAGCAGGTTGAAGCGCATCACGTGAGGCAAAAGGATGGCGCTGATCTCGCCGATGGGCAGATCGAGCATCCCCCCGACCTGGTGAGTCATGGCGTGGGCCAGCCCCAAAACGGCATTGGAAAACGCGATCCCCGCATGCATGCTCGCCTTCCCCATGGCCACCTTGGCCTCCTGGTTGGCCTGGCTGGCCACCGAGGAGCGCAGGTTGTGCGTGATCAGCTTGATCGCATGGAGAGCGTGGATATCGGTCATATCCGTCGCCGCCAGCGACAGATAGGCTTCGATGGCGTGGCTCAAAGCCTCCATCCCCGTATGAGCGGTGACGCGGCTGTTAATTGTCGAGAGAAGCAGCGGATCGGAGATGGAGATGTCCGGAATCAGCGATTTGGAGATAATGGTCATCTTGATCTTGCGCTCGCTGTCGGCGATGATGGAAAACTGGGAGACATCGGAGCCCGAACCCGAGGTGGACGGCACCACGATCAGCGGAGGGAGCGGGTTGTTGATCAGATCG
>JAAZIG010000120.1 GCA_012510325.1 Bacillota bacterium | reverse complement strand
TGATGACGGGAAGGCGCTACTCCGAGGGGCTGCACCAGGCCATCGAAGCGAAGGAGCAGGTCGAGGTGCAGGCCGATACCCGCACCGTCGCCTCGATCACCTTCCAGAACTATTTCCGGATGTATGAAAAGATCTCCGGGATGACCGGCACAGCGCTCACCGAAGAGGAGGAGTTTCGCAAGATCTACGGTATGGATGTGGTCGCCATTCCGACGAACCGGAAGCTGATCCGGGATGAACTTCCCGATCTGATCTACAAGACCGCAAGGGGTAAATTTCAGGCTGCCGTAGAGGAGATCGCCCGGCGCCACGAACAGGGCCAGCCGGTCCTCGTGGGGACTATCTCCGTGGAGAAGTCGGAGATGCTCAGCCGGATGCTGAAGCGGCAGGGGGTGAAACACGAGGTGCTCAACGCGGTGAACCACGACCGCGAAGCGCAGATCATCGCCCAGGCCGGCCGCAGGGGGGCGGTGACGATCTCGACCAATATGGCCGGCCGGGGTACCGATATCATCCTCGGGGGAAATCCCGAATTCCGGATCAGGGCGCAGCTGGAGAAGGAGTTTGCCCTGAAAGAGCACGAGCTGGATCCGGAGCAGCATCTGGAATGGGAAAAAAGACGCCGGGAGCTGCTGGAGGAGGCGGAGCGTCTCGTGGAGCAGGAGCGTGGCGAAGTGCTCGCCTTGGGGGGGCTCCATGTGCTCGGCACGGAGCGCCATGAAAGCAGGCGCATCGACAACCAGCTGCGCGGCCGCTCCGGAAGGCAGGGCGATCCCGGCTCCTCGCAGTTTGTGGTCTCTCTGGAGGACGATCTGATGCGCCTTTTCGGTGCGGAAAATATCGCTTCGCTGATGGATCGCTTCGGTTTTGAAGAGGATATTCCCATCGACCACCCCATGGTCACGAGAGCGATCGAGCGGGCCCAGAAGCGGGTCGAATCGCGCAACTTTGAGCTGCGCCGCCACCTGCTCGAATACGACGATGTGCTCAACAAGCAGCGCGAGGTGATCTACGGGCAGCGCCGGCAGGTTCTCCAGGGCGAGGATATGCAGGAGCAGATCCGCTATATGAGCAGCGAGGTGATCGCCGCGGTGTTGCAGGATCATTTCCGCGAGCAGAGCTATCTGGAAGAGGCGGAGGCGCAGGCCCTGCTGCAGGTGGGAGAAACCTCCTTTTTGCGCCGCGGCTCGCTCGAGGTGCCGGCGGTTCTCGAAAGGGAGCGCGCCGAGGTGGAGAACCTTTTTCAGGGGGAGGCCGAGGAGTTTTACCGGGTTCGCGAGGAGGCGCTCGGCGCCGAGGTGATGCGCGAGCTGGAGCGGGTGATCCTCCTGCGCACGGTGGACCGGCACTGGATGTACTTTATCGATGAGATGCACGAGCTGCGCCAGGAGATCAGCCTCCGCGCATATGGGCAGCGCGATCCCCTGGTGGAGTACCGCCTGGAGAGTTTTGATATGTTCGAAGGGATGATCCAGACGATTCAGGAGGAGGTCGTCCGCGGGATCTACCAGACCCGCGTGGCCGCTCCCCCGCGGCGCCGCGCTGTCGCCGGGCCGGCGGCGGCGATCCGGCCGCAGCTGTCCCCGGTGAGCCGGGCACAAGAGAGCGGGGACGAAGCCGGGAGCGGCGCGAAAAAAGGTCCGCCCAGACAGCAGCCCGTCACTGTGGCCAAGAAGGTGGGCCGCAACGAGCCCTGTCCCTGCGGCAGTGGCAAGAAGTATAAGCGGTGCTGCGGCGCCTGAACGGTGCCGCGAATTCGCTTTCCCGATAAAAAAATTGCTGAAATGAGGATGATTGAAACCATGCTGAAGGAATATGGCGAAGCGCTGGCCCGCCAGCGGGAGCGTTTCATTGAAATGGGGGCTTCACTTTGAATATGCCCACAAAGAACTCCAGTTAAAAGAGGCGGAGAAGAAAGCCGCTGATCCCGCGCTCTGGGAAGAGGGGGCCAGGGCCCAGGAGTTTATGAAAGCGCTGGGTGCCCTGCGCGAAGAGCTCCGTCCCTTGCAGGAACTCAACTCCAGGCTGGAGGAGATCGAGCTGCTGCTGGAGCTGGCCGCCGAGGAACCTGAGGAAAGCGGGGAGCTGCTCCAGGAGGCCGCCGCCGGGCTTGAAGAGAGCGCCCGGCTTTTGGAGGAGCTGGAACTGGCCACGCTGCTGGGCGGGGCCCACGATGCCAACGATGCCATCGTCTCGATTCATTCTGGAGCCGGCGGTCTGGAGTCGCAGGATTGGGCGGAGATGCTGCTGCGGATGTACACCCGCTGGGCCGAGCAGAAGGGCTGGCAGGTCGAGCTGGTCGATCTGCTGCGCGACGACGAGGCGGGCATCAAAAGCGCGACGATGATCGTGCGCGGGAGCGGGGTCTACGGTCTTTTTCAGGCGGAAAAAGGGGTCCACCGGCTCATCCGGATCTCTCCTTTCGACACTGCCCGGAGAAGACACACCTCCTTTGCCTCCATCGATGTCATCCCCGAGGTGGAAGAAGAGGAATATGTGATCAACCCCGACGATCTGCGTATCGACACCTTTCGCTCCAGCGGCGCCGGGGGACAGCATGTCAACAAGACCGATTCGGCGGTGCGGATCACCCACCTGCCCACGGGAGTGGTGGTCACCTGCCAGAGCAGCCGCTCCCAGCACAGCAACCGGGTCCAGGCGATGCGCATTCTCCAGGCGCGGCTCGCCGAGATGCAGCGGCGGGAGCAGGCTGCCGAGCTCTCGGCCTTGCGCGGTTCCCAGAAAGAGATCGCCTGGGGCAGCCAGATCCGCACCTACACCTTTCACCCCTTTACCCTGGTCAAGGATCACCGCACCGGCGTCGAAAACGGTCGCGTTGAGGCGGTGATGGACGGGGCGCTCGATCCTTTTATCGAAGCTTTTCTGCGCTGGCAAGCCCGCCGGCGCCACCACTAAAAACGGGAAGGCCGAAAACTGATATGGAAACTGGGTTTACCTGGAGCAGAATAAAAAAAAGTGGCGGCGCCGCGGCGGGGGTGCTGGCGGGCTCCGTGCTCATGGCGGTGGCGATGAACCTGTTCCTGATCCCCCACAGCCTGGCGGCAGGGGGGATCAGCGGTTTTGCCGTGATCCTGCACGATCTTTTTCAGGTCTCCACCGGCTTGACCATCGTTGCCCTGAATATTCCCCTCTTTGTGGTGGCCTGGCTGCTGTTGGGCCGGGAGAAGGTTGTCCCCAGCCTGCTGGGCTCCCTCGCCTTCCCCGCCGCCATCGAGCTGACCGGGCCGTACCTGCCGGTGCTGACCCAGGATCTGCTCCTCGCCTCCGTCTACGGCGGTATCGTTATGGGTTTGGGGTTGGGCCTGGTCTTCCGCTGCCAGGGGTCCACCGGAGGGACCGCCCTGCTCTCCCTGATCCTGAACCGGTTTACCGGGCTCTCTCTCGGACAGGGCCTTTTGGGCGCCGACCTGGTGGTGATCAGTCTGGCGGTTTTCACCCTCGGGGCGGAGGCGGCGATGTATGCGGTGCTCTCCCTTTTTATCAGCACCAAGGTGATCGATCTGGTTCAGGAAGGGTTCAGTCCGGTGAAGGTGGCGCTAATTATCACCTCCTGCGCTGAAGAGATCACCCGGGCCCTGCTTCAGGAGCTGGACCGGGGTGTCACCAGGCTGGCCGGCCGGGGCGGATACACCGGAGCGGAGCGGGAAGTGCTGCTCTGTGCCGTCTCCCGTCCCCAGGTGGCCCGGCTGAAGGCGCTGATCCACGAGCTCGATCCGGCGGCTTTTGTTATCATCGGGACCGCCGGGGAGGTCCGCGGCGAGGGCTTTAAAGAGCTCTCCCCCCCCCATTGAACCCCGGGTGGCCGCGCTTCACCCGAAGAAGCCCGGCGCCATCTTCGGAAGGCCCTTTATCCCCCCAATTATCTCCATAATATCCCTGGTAAAAGTTAATACATTTTAATAAAAAAGCAGGATTAACCTATTCGGTGTCGAATATTGTGATTAATTATTAACTTTATGTTAAGCTCGAAGGCGGGAGAGACAAAAAAATGATCGAAGCCAGGGAAATTTATCACCGCTATGACCAAAATGGCGGCGATGTTCTAAGTGATATCAACTTCATGATCGATCGCGGCGAATTTGTATTTTTTGTCGGACCGAGCGGTGCCGGGAAGACAACCCTCTTCAAGATGATTATCCAGGAGATTGTTCCGCGGAGGGGTCTTTTAAAGGTGTTCGGCCAGGATCTGACCCGGCTGCCCCGCTACCGGGTGCCCTACCTGCGCCGCAGTATCGGGATGGTTTTTCAGGACTTCCGGCTCCTGGAGGAGCGGACCGCCTTTGATAACATTGCCTTTGCCATGCGGGTGACCGGGGCCTCCAACCGGGAGATCAGGCGCCAGGTGCCCTATGTTCTCGAGCTCGTCGGGCTGCCGGAGAAAGCCGGAGCCAGGGTTTGCGACCTTTCCGGCGGGGAGCAGCAGCGCATCGGGCTGGCCCGGGCGATCATCAACCGACCGGCGATGATCATCGCCGATGAGCCCACCGGCAATCTCGATCCCGACACTTCTTACGAGATCATGAATATATTGCGGACAATCAATATCCGCGGCACCACCGTGCTGGTGGCGACCCACAACCGCGAAATTGTCGATCGCTTGCAGAAGCGGGTTATTCACCTGGAGGGGGGTCGGCTCACCGTCGACGAAGAGAAGGGGGCTTACGCCGGTGTCCGCTAACGGTTTTCTTTACGCCTGCGGCGAAGCTCTGCGCAGCCTCTACCGGAACAAGTGGATGACCATCGCCTCCATGGGGGTGGTTATCGTGACCCTGCTGATGCTGGGCGGCTTTATGATCGTGAATCTGAACCTGACCCATATCACCCAAAGTGTTAAGGAGCAGGTGGAGATAGTTCTCTATATCGATGATGAGGCCACCATCACTGAACGCAATGAGCTGCGCCAAAAACTTATCGCTCACGGTTCCCTGGCCGAAGTTCGCTTTGTGCCCAAGGAAGAGGCGCTGCAGCGGCTGAAAGAGCAGATGGGGGATGTGGTCGAAGGATACGAAGCGGTGGAGAACAATCCCCTGCGCGATTCCTTCGAGCTGCGCACCAGCCGTCCTGAACTGGTCGGGGAGGTCGCCGGGGAGCTGGCCGGGTATCCGGCGGTGGGGGATCTTTACTACGGGGAGGAGACGGTGGACAAACTGTTCACCGCAACGAGGGCGGTGCAGCTGGTGGGGCTGGCTTTGATGATCGGGCTGGCTGTTACCGCGGTCTTTCTCATCGCCCACACGATCAGGCTGACCGTCTTTATCCGCCGGCGGGAGATCATGATCATGAAATATGTCGGCGCGACGAACTGGTTCATCCGCTGGCCCTTTATCCTCGAGGGGCTGCTCATCGGGATTCTTGGCGCGGCCCTGCCGCTGGTGGTGCTTTACTATGTCTACCAGGCTTCGCTGGAGTGGGTTGTGGCCAACAATCTGCGCTTTCTGACCCTGCTGCCCTCTTCCCTGATCGCGGGCGAGCTGGCCAAGTACCTGCTTCCCCTGGGGACAGGGCTGGGAATTTTGGGGAGTTTCTTTTCGATGGATCGGTTTTTGCGCGTTTAAACAAAGAGTTAAATGCCCGGCGGTTTTTTCCGCCAATTGGGAGGGATCTTTATGCGGCGTGTTCGGCTGTTGAGTCTGTTGGCGCTTGTTCTTGTCCTGATCTTTTTAACCATTGAAGCGGTGCCCGTTTATGCTTCCCTGGAAGGGCTTGAGCAGAAAAAAGAGGAGGTCGACCGGGAGCTCAGACAGCAGAAAAGCACCCTGAAGCAGAACCGCAGTCGCGAGGCGGAGCTCTCCGATGAGCTGAACCGGCTTGATCGACGCCTCGGGGAACTGCAGGCGGAGCTGACGCGGGTAAACCGCGAGATCGGTATTGCTGAAGAAAAGATTAGCCGCGCTGAAGAGTCCCTCGCCGAGACGGAAGCTGATCTGGCCGGGAAGGAGATTCTGTTCAAAAGGCGTCTCCGCGCGCTCTACGAACAGAGCTCTGTTTCCTATATCGATGTTCTTCTGGGCGCCTCCTCCTTTAGCGATTTTTTGAGCCGCTTTAACAATCTCAAGATGATCGCCGAGAACGACCGGCAGCTCATCGAAGAGGTCACGGCGGAGCTGGACCGCATCGAAAGGGAAAAGCAGAAGCTGGAGGAGGAGAAGAACCGCCTGGATGGAATGCGCCGTCAGATCTTGAGCAGCGAGGCGGAGCTGGAAAGGACCGCAGCCTCCCGCCAAACGGTGATGGGAGATCTGCGGCAGGAGATTGCTCGGGTTGAGCAGGCGATCAAGGAATTGGATCAAGCCGAACGGGAGCTGGAATGGCAGATCCAGGCCTTGAGCAGCCGCGGAACCGGTGGAAGCTTGGAGGGGGACAGCGGCGGTACACTGCGTTTCCCCGTGGAGCCTCCTCATTGGATCAGTTCCCCCTTCGGCTGGCGGGTCCATCCCATTTACAAGGATTGGCGCCTACACACAGGTATTGATATCGCCACAAATGGGCAGCCAAATTACATCCTGGCGGCGGGAGCCGGCAACGTGATCATAGTGGGCTATAGCAATGTTTTTGGGTATTATATCACGATTGACCATGGCGACGGTCTTAGTACTGTCTACAAGCATTTGCGCGCAGGCTCTACTGCGGTGGGCGTAGGCCAACAGGTTACGCGCGGTCAGCGCATCGCCAGGGCCGGCAATACCGGCAGAGACACCACGGGCGTGCACCTCCACTTCGAGGTACGGATAAACGGCGAGCCCAAAGACCCGATGAACTACTTCTAGGTGACAGAGACGGTTCTCCCGTCACCTCTGGGTAAGGCATGCCTTGCCCTTGTGCAAGTTTTCACGATGGCCGCTGGCTAAAGTGAGCGCAGCGGAAACATAGAGCCGCACCGGAACCGTACAACCGCACTGTTTCCATAACCACACGCTTGTGCGAACCCAAACCGGGTACCGCAGGGCAAGCAGATTTCCCGAAAGCATAAATGAAACACGGGGGTTAACTGCGGGCGGGCATGCCCTGCCCCTAGTCCGTCACCTGATCCTCCCACACGTCATTCCGAGCCCTCTACACCGTCACTCTGAGCGCAGCGAAGACTCTCAACCGGTCGGGCCGCAAGTAAAGGGAAAGTCCGAGCATTTTCGGCGAGGGCCTCATATTAAAGCATGGGATCCTTCGGGCTGTGCCCTCAGCATGATAAAAAAGAGGCAGGCTGCATGGCGCCGCGGTCAATCCCCACAGCGCCTTCGGGAACACCCGCTGGTCTTTTCCCCGGGGCGGCGTTATAATTAACGCATGAACGAAGAGAAGAGGGGGCGGCAGGCGGTCATGACCGGCGCTGGCAACGGGCTCAAGAGAAGGCATCACTGGTTCATTGTTGCGCTCGTACTCCTGAT
>JAAZIG010000014.1 GCA_012510325.1 Bacillota bacterium | reverse complement strand
CCGCGGTGACCTTGTAATAATAGTAGTGGGCAAAAGATTGTTCGACCCGTTCCGTATATGTCGGGGCGATGATATTGTCGCCGACGAGAGTCCACTCCTGGGCGGGCTCCTTGGCCGGCTCCTCGCTTTTTACCCAGAAGGTGAAGAAGCTTTTGATCCGGACCCACATTTGTAAGAACTTCGAGGGGGGCTCAGGGGGCCCCTCCTTGAAGGAGGGCACCTCAAAGCGGTAGACGCGGTAATATTTAACCTGCGGGTTGTCAGAGGCTTTCCAGTCAAGCTTGACATAGCCGCTTTCGGGGGTTTGAATCTCGTCGCCCAGCGCGATCATGTTGGCCAAACGCTGTTTGTCGATGCTTAGCGATTTGCTGAGCTTTGTCAGACTCGCTCCGGAAGAGAGTTGAAATTGCAGATCCCCCGGCCGCAAGTCGGATTTTGGTTCGAGACAGACAAGAAAGAGCGACAGCTCTCCCGGTGTCTGGGAAAGACCGCCGGCGACAAACTGGTTCTCGGCGATCGCTTCATCGTTGAGCCGCTGCCACGGCCCCATCTCCGTGAGCTCGGCCCGCGACATCTGCTGCATCTCTTCCAGGGATGCAAGGGGGAAGCAGGGGGCATAGAGCACATAGCCGGACAGCCCTTCACCGCTGTAATGGGGCCATTTCAGGCGGGCGGTGCCGTTGGGGAGCACCTCTTCGCCGCGCACGGCGACAAACATATGGATATATTTATCCCCGGGCAAATTATCATAATGCGAAGAGATCTCTACCGGCAAGTGGGAGCCGGCTAAAAATTGACCGATGCGCAGATCCAGGGAATCCGCCTTTTCGATGGTGGTGATATCGGTCTCGTACTGCCGCATGGGTCCATCGGCCAATTTTTTGAGGGAATCATATGAAACCGGTCCGTCATTGCGGACGCCCGGGGGCAACTCGGATAAGTCGGGCAGCTCGCGGGAGAGCATGGCGATCTCCAGCTCCCCCGGCGCTTTCGGTACAGCATCCGTGGGGACTCCGGAGGCAGCCGACTGCGACCAGACGCTCTCATTGTTCCAGGAGTCCCACGCCGAGACCCAGTACTTGTAGGTGTAGCCCTCCTTGATTTTGGAGTCGAAATAGACCAGATTGGGCTCGCTGGGATGAATGCTGGAGAGGAAGTGGTGCCTGGCCCGGTTTACTCTCCTCACCTTGAAGGCAGGTATTTCATCTGCGCTAAGGTTCAGCTCACCGGACGCCGCCGGGTGTTCATAAGTCAGGTTGGCGATGGCTGTGGGCGTCCCGAAGCCCTTCGCTCCCTCCGCCGCCGCCCGGTAGATGGTGAAGCGGACCGTGTCGGGAGAGTCGGTATGGATGGGCAGGACGATGCCGCGCTTGTTTTTATTCAACGCTAGCGATTGTTTCACCGCTTCGGACTGCTCCCCGGCGGCCTCTGTCCCCGGCAGGGAGAGCGCGGGGGTGGCGATGGTCGGCGCGTTGGGCGGCGAAACCTTCTCCACCTTGATGCTGAGGACATCTGAATATTCGCTGGTCCGCCCGAATATGTCGAGGGAGCGGAGGCGGTACTGGGCGGTCCGGCCGTCTGCCACCTCATCTTCGTAAAAGATGGGCGATTCGAAATAGATCTCCGTCTCATCGAGCATATAGGAGACTACGACGGGCTCTTCGTTGATCTGGACAAACTCCTTTTCCCCGTCCAGTTTCCTTTCGATAAAGTACCCGCTCAGGATATCTTGCTCCGCCTCGCTCTCCACCTCGCCCCAGCGCAGGGGCACCTTGCCGTCGAGACCGTAACCGACAAGGCCCTGCGGTTTGCTCGGCTTGTTCTCCACACCGGGGGTGATGGCGAGCTCTGCTTTGATTCCGTCGGGGGCCTCGACAAGATAGCTGATCGGCGTTCCCGTGGGAAGGTCAACAGCGGAGAGGTCGTCGCGGAAGAGAAAGCCCGCCTCCTCGGCAAATTCATCGTCAACAAAGCTCATCGTGGTCAGTTTATGCCTTGCGGTGAGTGTTTCCAGGAGCAGGGGATTGATCTCAAAGTCGAGCTCTTCCTGGATCACAGTAAGCTTTTTCCAAAGGGAGGCGCCGACCGCGGCGTTGGCGTAGCTGCGGTTCTGTTGGCCCGGGAGATAGATCGGGCGGCTCAGCATCTGGTCCGTCTCCGGGATCTTTTGCTCGATCTCTGCAGGGATGGTGATGAGCGCCTTTTGCATCTCCTTAAAATCGAGAGCGCCGCTTACCAGAGGCTTCTCTTCCAGGGTATCGGTGAGGTAGGCCATTTCGCGAAACGCTGCTGCGGTCATCCCCATCGTTTCCAGTTTCTTTGGCGTCAGCGCCGCTTCGCCGTACAGATCCTTGATCAGATCGGCATGGGCAATGGCAAGCTTCCCGCTCAAAGCGTTCGCCGGGGAAGCGGCCTGCTCGGCGATGAGCTCTTTTTTGCCATCGATCACCCGGAAGAGCCGGTAGCCCTCCTCGGGGAGCCAATCCCCTGAAGGGGTCATATGGAGGAGCGTCTCCCCGGGAGCCTGCCAGACCCCTTTCAGGTTGACCGCCTGGGGCAGGGATACCGGTTCGCCGTAAGACGGCGGGGTCAGCAGCTTTCCCGTCTTCTCTTTCAGCGCAGTGAGTTCGTCGAGCTGTTGGGTGATTTCCAGCTCGGAGGCGCTGCGGTAGGGCGCTATATTTTCGAGGTTATAGGGTGGCGGGGCAACGGTCGACTTCTGCTCCGCTGCCGGCGCTTCTTCTTCTGCCGGAGCCTCGTCCGTCGGAGTTTCGCTCGGTTCTTCTTCTGCCGGGGCCTCGTCCTCCGGGGTCTCGCTCGGTTCTTCCTCCGCCGGGACCAGCTCGGCCAGCCGTTTCCCGAGCTCTTCATCGAGGGTGCGCAGGTTGTTTAGCGCCAGCCGTGAATCGGCAATTTCGATGAGGGACTCGGTGGAAAGCAGCTCTTGGGCGAGCGCCGGCTTTTGCAGCAGGATGTCGACATCGGGGACAGCGCTGTGTAGAAGTTCAGCCAGCGTCTGCGGCTCCGGCGCTTCGCTTTCAGCAGCGATATAGGCGCGGTTGGGGAGATAGGAGAAGGTTGAAAAGAGACCGCAAGCCCACAGAATCCCTGTCGTGACCAGTGCCACCGCAGCGAACGTAATCAGCAAAAAGCGGCCCGGATGGGTCCGGTACCGTGTCACCACCCAATTAATAGCCTTGGCCAACCATTCCATACCGATCGCCCCTTTTTCCCCTTTTTGTTTTAGCAGCCGGAGAGATGTCGCAACAGTCTGAATCCTCCCCATTTAGTACATTCTAGGGAAAGCGGACTAATTTTGATAGCTACTAAATATGGTAGGTCGGTAAAAAAGAAGGGTTTACTGCCGGGCTGGCCTTGCCGTTTGCTCCCGCAGCTCGGGCTATTACTTGATTTGCACTTTTTCAGAAAAAATATGGGGGTTAAACCGGGCAAACAGCTCCGAGCGTGTATTTATATTCAATTTTCTGTACAAATTCTTAATATGGAAATTGGCGGTGTGGACGGAGATCTCCAACTCTGTGGCGATCTGCTTTGCCGCCTGCCCGTTCAGCAGCAGTGCGGCGACCTCTTTTTCCCGCGGGGACAACTTGAGCTTCTCCAGCAGATCCGATTGTTTCACCTTCCGGGAGGCCTCGGTCATGTCGACGGCATAAAAATCTTCGGACCAGTCGGCTTGAAAGAGATGTTTTGAATAGGCCGGGGAGAGCATGATAAAAATGATAAAAACAACGCTGGAGGTAAGGGTGGCGGCCAGGGGCAGCAGATCGGGCGCCCCGGCGGCGAGCGCCCCGGGGATCACATAGGAGAGCATGCTCACAGGCAAAATAGTCACGAGGCAGAGCTTGAAAAGGCGAAAATCCCCGTGCTTTTTGAAAACACAGCCGAGCAGATAATAAGCGGCGATATAGCCCATCTGCTCAAAACCGTGAGTCAGCCGGGCGACGCTGCGCAGAATGGAGCCGTCGGGCGTAAAGTAGAGCGCGTAGGTGAGAATCATCGCCACAAAAAAAAGGTTACACATATTCCAGACGCTGCTGGTAGTGAGAAACTGCAGGGCCAGCGCCAGGCAGACCACCACTATGCCCACCGCTCCGTTGGCAATCATGGCGCTGGTAGAAGAGGCCCCTGGAAGATAGGTATAGAATATCTCGACAAAGTAGTGGGCGACGAAGAAGTAGAGCATCAACAGCAGTGCGGGATTGAGTGTGGCCCGGGGTCTGTTTACAGCGGCGGCAAAGTCTTTGGTTTTGTAAAAGAACAGACAAATGCAAGTTCCTGCGACGAGCAGGGTTAAGTAGATCTTATCAAAATAACCGGACAGAAGGGTAAGGCCGGAGTCAAGCTGATTGAGCGAAAAAAATAAAGAGATCGCCGCTGCGCCGAGCAGCCTCTCCGTGTTGTTCAGGGCGAAGGTATAAGCAAATGCCGCGCAGGCGGCGCAGCCGCCCAGGCCGAACATGAACAGGACGGCCAGTAGCAGGCTCAGCCGGCTTTCTGCGACCGCAAGCCAGGGGATGAAGGCAGCCGCTGTGGCCACAGAAAATATGCGGGAAGCGCCGGCCATATTCTTTGCGCTTGTCAGTGCGAAGAGCGTGCCGGCACCGACGCAGTAGGCGCTGCCCATAAGAGTCATCGCATTGAGCCCGAAAAGGTGTACCGCATCGCTGAATAAAGCCCCTTGCATATTCGCAAAGACAGGGGCTAAGGGAAAGATCAGCATATAGGGCAGGTATTTCAGGCGAAGATTTTGCAGGTTGATGTTATCTTTGGCCCGAAAAAGAGTCCGCATAGAGGTTAGAATATTTTTTTCCAGATTCCGCACCGCCATGCCGACACCTCCTCGTCTGCACAGCCAATCTATACAATATTATCATTTATTTTTTTGTTTTAGAAGGGGTTTTGTTCAAAATCAAGGCCCCCTCAGGTTTGGGCAGATCTCCTTTCTCAATTAGGTTTGTTTGGCAGAGATACTTCAGGAAAGCTTCGACAGACTCCCGCTCCCGGGGTTCTGTTTTCAAGGAGAGGATGTCGAGCAGGATCTGGGCCATCCAGATATTATCGAAATAGCGGTGCCGTCCTGTGTTCCAGGTCATCTTGTGCGGATATTTCCGGTTAATATAGTAGTTCCAGAAAAGCATCTTCGCCGATTCCTCTTCTGAAAGACGGAGCCTGTACTTTGAATGGGCAGGAATATAACCGTCTGCACACCGGCGGACGCTGATATTCTCATGCACCATGAACGCACCGAGGATGCGCCTTTCTGTCTCGGGCGTATCGGGGTCTCTCGATGTTAACAGGCAGGCGCTGTTGCGGCTCAGCCTGGCCAGCTGCCTCGGCTGCTCTTTTTTCTGACCGCTTTTGATCAGGCCGGTAAAGATAGTCCAATCGGTAAAGACGCTGTCCAGCTCCTCGTCCCTGCACCAGAAAACAGACTGCGAGCGGGGATGAACTTTAGTGGT
>JAAZIG010000119.1 GCA_012510325.1 Bacillota bacterium | reverse complement strand
TGCTCGAACACCTTGAGCAGCCGTCCGGTCTCGCCGCGGCGGAGATAGCGGAAGTAGACCTCGGGGATCTCCTCGCCGGGGATGTCGTCGCGGCGCTCAAAGCCGAGGAGCGCCTCCTCCAGGAAAGTCAGCCGGCGGGAGGGGAAGCGCTTTCGCCAGAGGCTGCGCGCGCAGACGAGCAGATCGAGATGTTCCTGCGGCTCTGTCTGCGGGGTTTTCCGGAGCGTCTGGCGGGTCTGGATCAGGGGCAGGTCAAAGGCCTTGCCGTTGAAGGTGACCAGACTGCTGAAAGGGGCGGCAAATGCGGCAAAATGCTGCAGCATCGCTTTCTCTTCGGCAGGATGGCGCAAAAAATACTGGCGGATGCGGAAAGAGTCCGCGGCGAGCCAGCCCAGGCCGATCATGAAAACCCAGGTGCCCGTCCCTCCGGCGAGCCCCGTCGTCTCAATATCGAGGAAGAGATAGCGCTCCGGTGCGACGGCCTGCAGGCTGCTGTCGCGCGCCGCCAGGGAAAGATCGCTGCCGGCGCAAGCCAGGCTTTTGCCCAGGGTGTAGTCGCCGTGCCGCTGCTCCAGGGGGACCGCGAGCTCCCGCAGGTAGCAGCTGCCAAAGGCGGTCTGCGCCAGACTCTCCTCCCCGGGGAAAAGAAAGCGTTCCTCCGCATCGCGTTGCCGCGGCTTCGCCACCGGCCGCGCCGGGGTCAACTCCCCGGAGCGGCGCAGCCTCTCCAGGCGGGCGCGCAGTTTATCCCTCACCTAGCACAGCCTCCAACAGCCTCAGGGCATATTTTTTGACGTCCCCTTCCCCCTCGTCGGCGGCGCCGACGCAGGAGGGGCAGCCGCTGCTGCAGCGGCAGGCGTTGATCGCCGCGGCGGCGGCCCGGAAGATCTCCCGGTAGATCCGGTACAGGAGCTCGCTGTAGCCGACCCCTCCGGGGAAATTGTCGTAAAGGTAGAGGGTCGGCGCCCCGGTGAAGGGAGCCCTGATCTGGGCGACCGCCCGCAGATCCCGGGGATCGCTCATCACAAAGAGCGCCGCAATCTGGGGGATCAGGTTGCCCAGCCCGGTCAGCCCCGCCTCGATCTCCGCCGGGGTCAGCCCGGTGAGCCGCTCCGGCGGGAAGGCGACCCAGAAAGCGGTCGTGTGCATCTCCGTTTCAGGCAGGTTCACCGGGCCGTTGCCCAGGTTCTCATGGGTGTTGAAGCGAACCTTCTTGAAGAGGGAGACGAGGGCATTGATCCGCACCTCGCCCCAGCTGCGGACAATGCGCCCTTCCTCGCAGGCGAAGGTGTCGAGAACCTTCAGATCGACGGAGAGGTTGGCATCGGTGAAATAGTTCACTTCGACTCGCCGGACATAGGCTTTCTTTTCGGCGAAATCGAGCTTCTCCACCTGGTACTGCCGCCCGCCGTGGATGTAGATCGCCTCTTCGTGAACCAGCATCGGGGCGCTGAAGCGGTCCACTTCGCCGATAACCCGCGGCGGGGGCTCTGTCGTATCGATGATGACCACATTTTCGCTGGCGGCGCTGCGCAGGGAGATCTCCGCGGCGGGATAGGCGTCCTCCATCCAGTGATAGCGCCCGCCCTCCCGGAGCAGGACCCCCTCCTCGCAGAGGAATTCCAGGAGCGCCTCCACTTCAGTTCTGCCGAAGTGCTCCCCCTCCCCGAAGGGCAGCTCGAAAGCGGCACAGCGAAGGTGGTTCGTCAAGATGATCAGATTGTCGGGATTGATCAGGGCGCGCTCGGGAGTGCGCCCAAAAAAATAGTCGGGATTGTTCACAATGTACTGGTTTAAAGGGGCGCTGTTCGCCACGAGCACCCCCAGAGAGGTGCCGCTGCGTCTTCCGGAGCGCCCGGCCTGCTGCCAGGTGCTGGCGATGGTTCCGGGATAGCCGTTCATGAGGCAGGCTTCCAGCTCCCCGATATCGATGCCCAGCTCCAGGGCGTTGGTGCTGACCACCATTTTGACGGAGCCCTCGCGCAGCCCCGCCTCGATGGCGCGGCGCTCCTGCGGCAGGTAGCCGCCGCGGTAGCCGCGGATACCGCTGTCCCGGCCGGGCTGCTCCG
>JAAZIG010000118.1 GCA_012510325.1 Bacillota bacterium | reverse complement strand
GTACGGAATCAGGCGCACTGAGATGGCAAAACCCTCGGCGGCCCCCTCGATAAAGCGATCGAACAGATTGACCCCGCGGCGCAGGGAGCCCACAATAGCCACCACGATCAAGATGGGAATCAGCCAGATAGCGATCTTCCCGGCGAGCTGAGACAGGCTCATCGTTTCAGCTTCTTTCGCAGAAGGCGATCCGCCAGCAGCGCCACCGCTGTCGAACATAGCGTCGCCGCGATGGTGCTGCCCAAAATATCGGCGGGATTGACTGCCCCCGCCGCCGCCCGCAAGGCCATCACCGTCGTCGGAATGAGAGTAACACTCGACGTGTTCAGCGCCAGAAAGGTGCACATCTCATCGGAGGCGCTCCGGCCATTCGGGTTGATTTTCTGCATCTCCTCCATCGCCTTGATCCCAAAAGGGGTCGCCGCATTGCCCAGCCCCAGGATATTGGCACTCAGGTTCATCAAAATGGCGTTCATCGCCGGACTATCCGCCGGCACCCGCGGAAAGAGCAGCCTGGCCGGGAGCCTCAGCAGGCGGTTGAGCCAGCCGATAATCCCTGAAGATTCCAAAAGCTTCATCATGCCCAGCCAAAACGTCATCGTCCCGATCAGCCCAAAAGCGATCTTGACCCCGCGCTCGGAGGCAGCAAATATCGCCGGAGTGATCACCGCCATATCGCCGCGCAGCGCCGCAGTCAGTACCGCAATACAGATCAGCACCGCCCAGAGATAACCGATCAAGCCGTCACCCCCTGTGCAGTAAACAGCCAAACAGTTGCTTCAGATAACCGAACAAGCTTTTCCTGGCAACAGGCCGCCCGGCACAGAGCCCAGCCCGACCCAGCAGCTGACCGTCGAGATAAACCTCTATCGCACCCACCTTCTCCCCGGCCGCCAGCGGCGCCATAAGGGGTTCATCAACGATAATGCGGTAGCGGAGCAGTTCTTTTTCACCCGGCCCAAGGGCCAGGAAGAGATCTTCGCTCAGGGCGGCGGCGACCCGCGAGCAACCCTTGTTTACCTTCGCGGTGCAGACAACGTCATTGCGGGCAAATATTTTCTGGTGTTTATAGTGCTGGAATCCGTAATCGAGGAGCGCAGCGGCATCCTCCCACATCTGCGGTGCATCAAGGAGCACACAGACAAGCTGCCACCCTTTGCGCGTGGCCGAGCCGACAAAACAGCGGCCCGCCTCCCTCGTCCAGCCGGTCTTGACCCCGTCGCCTCCGGGATAAAGCTCCAGCAGCCGGTTCTGATTGCTCATGATCCGATCCCAGGGCTGCCCGGGCCAGGAGATGGTGCAGACAGGGGTGGAGACAATCTCGCGGAAACGGCTGTTATCCAGCGCCGCACAGGCGATCAGACCCTGGTCAAAGGCGGTGCTGTATTGCCCTTCACCGGGCAGGCCGTGCGGATTGATGTAGCAGGTGTTCTTCGCCCCCAGAGCCAGAGCCCGCTCGTTCATCAGCTCGACAAACTGTGCCCCCGTCCCCCCAACATGACCGGCGATAACCGCGGCGGCATCGTTGCCCGAGCGCAGCATCAATCCGTAAAGCAGCTCGCCCAGGGTCTTGATTTCACCCTCTTCCAGCCAGATCGAAGAGCCCTCTGTCTCCGCGGCCTGCCGGCTGACCTTGATGCGCTCCTCTTCGCTGCCGCGCTCAAGGGCCAGCAGCGCCGTGATGATCTTTGTCGTCGAAGCGATGGGCAGGCGGCGGTGCTCATCTTTTTTCCAGAGAACCCTCCTGCTGGCGCGGTCCATCAATATTGCCGACCGGGCGCTTATTTCAGGCTCCTCCACCGCTACCGCCGGGACATGAAACAAGACTGTCAACAGCCAGACTCCGATGAGGATAGCCCGCCGCATTCTTAGCATGATCCCCGCTCCCGGATAAGATCGTGTGCCGGTATTGTTCATAAATATTCCCGGCGGGGCAACTTTATGTTTTTCCCGTGAAGATGGTTCCTGCACTTAGCGGTAGCGACCTCGTTCCGGTTCCTCCATCTCCGCATCGCGTCTGTCACCGCGGCGGTTAAGAAGCTCCTGGATCTTCTCCACCATCTGCGGGGCCAGATCGATGAGGCGGTCAAAGACGGCGTTGCGGTCCACCGGCAAAAGACGCACCTGTCCCTGACCGGCCACCAGAAAAGCAACGGGTTGGACCATAACCCCGCCGCCGCTGCCCCCGCCAAAGGGGTGGCTCTCGCGGCTGTCGCGGCTGCCTGCGGGGTGGCGGTCAAACTCGGTGCCTCCGGCGGCAAACCCGAAGGAAACCCTGGCCACAGGAATGATCACACCGCCATCCGGTGTCTCCACGGCATCACCGACGATCTTGTTCACATCGACCATCTCTTTCAAGTTTTCCATAGCTGTTTTCATAAGGCTTTCAATAGGATGATGCTCCATCGTTCATACCTCCTGTTATTTAATCGCACGCCAAAACTTCAAGCAACTGTAGAGCGAAAGAGACAACTCCCCCTCCCAGCTCATGCGCAAACCTGCCGGGCTCCAGAGAGGCAGCACCTTAACACGCGGCCGGGCCGCCACTGTAAAGTATTGATGAAGCAGGCCGGTGATCATCCCCCCCGCCGCCCAGATCCCTCCCGCCGCCAGACCGGTCCAGGCCGGCTCACCCCAGCCCCAGGAGAGCTCCAGATCAAAGCGGGACCAGGTGATCTCTTTAAGGAGAGGGCGCACCTGACCGATAGTCTGATGCATACTGGAGCGGCTCTCCCGGTGAAGAAGGCTTTTCCACCAACCCGCCCCCTGCTCTTCCCCCGACGGGAGCTCCCTCTGCAGAAATCCCGCGGGCAGCAACCGTCCGATGAGAGGATAGATGCGGCTTCTCTTTTCTCCTTGTTCATCCTCCCCCTGTTCGTAGCAAAGTGCAAGAAAACCCAATTTCAGCTGCAGGCGAAGCTGATCGGTTTTATTTTCTCTTAGATAACGCCCGAATATGCGCAGCTTCATCAGCTGCAGGGCCAGTCCAAGAAGCAGCAGCACGCTCAAGACAACCGACAGCAACCAGGCCCACCAGGGCATCTCCGCTCCCCCCCACTCTTCAAACAGGGCTGGGGGAAACCTCCCCCCGCCAAACAAAGGTGCTGCAAACTTTTCTTGCAGTAATTCCCGTTTTCAGGAAAAGATCGCCGAACTTATTTTTCATTTTAGCCTGGGTAATCTGCTTCGCTTTTGTCAGACGGCAGTCGTGTCACTGGAAGGATTCCGCCGGGAACAAACCCAATAATCCCGGGGCCTCCTGTTGTCAGATTTCTGGAACAGCCGCTTCACCCAGGTGCAAATCCATGGCGGAATTGCTTGATCTTTCCTGGCACCATTCTACCACACGATACATTGAAAAGCTTGCCCCTACAGGCAACCGCCCCCTCCGGGGACCTCTCCCTCTTCCCTAATACTTTGCCCTCTATTGGAAATATAACGCAACCAAATAAAAATACACCACAGGGACGGAGCTCCCGGTGCATTTAGGTCATGGCACATTTTTGTCATCCTGAGGACGCAGTCCGAAGGATCTGCAGTACAGCGCTTTCTTTTAAGTTGCCCTATGCTTTTACTAGCCCAGCGGGGGAGTACAAAGCAAAATGGGTCCATGATGCGGCAGCAACGTTGTAGATGCTTCGCTACGCTCAGCATGACAGCGGTGGACGGATATCGTTTCTGGAGTGAGTCAAAGGCTACGTCCCCCTGACTCAACCCCCTTTTTTGTCATCCTGAGGACGCAGTCCGAAGGATCTGCGGTACAACGCTTTCTTTTAAGTTGCCCTATGCTTTTACTAGCCCAGCGGGGGAGTACAAAGCAAAATGGGTCCATGATGCGGCAGCAACGTTGTAGATGCTTCGCT
>JAAZIG010000117.1 GCA_012510325.1 Bacillota bacterium | reverse complement strand
TATGTGTTGATGGCGAAGTAATCGTCCTCCACCAAAGCATCGGTCATCGCCTTCAGCTCCCCCAGGGACAGCTGGACAGCGCTCTCCACTCCGCCCCCTTCGATGGTAATCGTTGCCCCATCGGCCGGGTCGGTTTTCTCCCCGGCACAGCCGGCCAGGACAAGTGCAGCAACCGCCAGCAGCAGCAGGAGCAGCCCTCTGTATCGTTGTTTCATTGTGCTAAGCACCTCTTTTTCGGAAGTGATAGTAATAAGCTCCCCCCGCTGCCCCACCGGTGAGGATTAATCCCGCCACGATCCAGGACCAGCGCACTTTGCGGCGTTGTTCCCCCGACAGCTCTTCGGAATCAGAGTCCTCTTCACTGACGAGCTCTGCAGCGGCTTTGCTACCGGGCTCCTCCTCCGGAACGGTTGCGCCGTTCTGCTCTCCGGGCTCTCCGGGCTCACCGGCTTTTCCGTTCTCCTCCGGATCCGCTCCGCTGACGGGATCATCATCCTGAGCGTCTGCTTTCCCAGGCGCCGTTTCGCTCGCCTCGGTCTGGCCGGCTGTTGCACCACCCGATGCCTTATCCCGGTCTGTTTCAACCTGCTTCTCACCTTCAGGCCGTTCCTCGCCGACTACGATACGAACCAGGCAGCGTATAAATATCGTATGGGTTTGTTCGCTGACCTCACCCTTCCGCTGACCCAAATAGATGCGGGGAGCCTTTCCATCCCGTTCAAAGGGCCTATCTTGCAGAACTACTTCCCCGGGATCAGGCAAACCGCTGTGCTGAAAAACGTCAGCCCGGTAAAAGGCGACCATCGGAGCGACAGGAATAGGCTTTGTGAAGTTTTCGTGATAGTAGCGGTCAAAAAGATCCCATCTCTTCTTTGTCATGCTGGCTTTGTCGGCAGCAATAAAAATGATATCATGGTTGCCGCTCTTTATATTGCTCTCGCCGCCCATTAGCGTTTCCAGGTCGTAGCCCTTAACTTTCCAGATCCGATGGTAGTCCATCGTATTATTGGAGGAATAGTAGCGGATGACCTCTTTATACCTGCCCCAGTCGCCCGGATAGATCACAACATCCTCGCGCAAACCGGTCCCGGTGAGCACCAGGTCCGGCTCCGCTGCCAGCAAGGCACTTGCCGGCAGCAGTACTGCCCAGAGAACAAGGAGTAGCGTCACGATATTCTTTGATAGCTGCTTGCCCATGCCAACGCACCTCTCTCTATTGCTGAGCCATTCCGGCGTCAACCCCCCGGATGAATTCACTCTCAGGTTCAGTGCTTTTCTTATTTTCCACCGCTGAAAGGTTCCCTCCCCCCGCGGTTTGTGCGGGGAGAGGGCTGTTTTCTTTCAGGGGGTTATTATTTAGACTGTTTCCCTGCGCCTGAAATAAAGGGCCGTGCCGACGCAGAGGAGCAGCGCCACAAGTACAAAGAACACCGCCGGAGAAGGACTCCCCCCTGTCCGGGGCAGTTCATCCTCCTTTATTTCCTTATCCACAGCTTGCTCCTTTTCCGCATAGGTGACAAATTGAGTGAAATGCTTTGTCCAGATGACAAGATCCGGGCCCACCCCGATCTTGCCTGCGCCGCCCCAGGGCACCTCATCATCGGCATAAGCCTGATCGTCCTTTGCCAGAGTCCTGGTGATCTCGACGAAGCGGTCGTTTTGGACAAAGCCCACTTTCTTGCCGGCCTGGCAGGGGAAGGAGAGCCGCACGGCTTGATCGAAAAGCAGCTCACCATCAAGCAGCCCGATCTCGATGACTGCACCGACGATTCCGTCAATGGAAACAGAGGGCTTTTCTTGCACCGCAGGGAAGTGGAGCACACCGTCCCAACCGGCAGGACCTGTAATAGTGGTCCCTGCCGGTATATCCACCTCCACCAGCTGCCAGAACCCTTCGATAAAGAGGTTGCACTTCAAACTGATCGCAGGCAGCACTGCCCGGCTTCCACTGCCCGTCTCCACGGTATTGAACTTGAGCGTAGGCGTTTCCGTACCCGCCGGAACGATCATGGTGAGGGCATATTTGTCGGCATCCATAGCCGGCAAATCCAGATGGAAGTCGGTTACAGCCCCCACCTCTAGGACCACCTGAGCCGGTTCATCTGCAGTGCCGGGAGCAGGAAGTGCTATCTTCTGCACATATTTCTTCACCCTCACCCCGCTGATCTCCCGGGCCCGGTTGAGCCAGGTGGAGCCGTCATCGTGATGGCGGTAAATATGCAGCTCAATCCCCTCCGGATCAACCGGAGCACCGTTGACCAGATAGGTCAACAGATAGCCGTCGTCGATCACAGTTTGCAGGTTGACAATGTAGCTCTCATGCTCGTAACCGTCGGCCGCCAAAAGCTCGATCTCCGAGGCCGGATTGGTCACTCCCAGTGCAGCCAGAATATCGGCAAGCAGAACCCCCGTGCACTGATCCGTCCGCACCGCACCCTTGGAAGAGTAGCTGTAGGAGCCGGTGCTCTCACCAAGCGCTTTCAGCT
>JAAZIG010000116.1 GCA_012510325.1 Bacillota bacterium | reverse complement strand
TAATCGTTAATTCAGGTCCTTCTATCCTTAACCTTGCCCCATTTCTATTTATTAATGATCTGCCGGTAGAGCTCGAAATAGCGCTGCACCATCACCTTAACGCTAAAATTGTTCTCCACATGGGTGCGGCAGTCCCGGCGGTGAATTTCGGTGAGATCCCCGAGGGCCGCCGGCGCCTCGCCGGGCCCCTCGAGCAAAAAGCCGGTCTCGCCGTGGCGGATCAGCTCGGGCATGGAGCCGCGGCGGTGGGCGATCACGGGGGTGCCGCAGGCCATCGCCTCGACCACGCTCAAGCCGAAGGGCTCGTCGAAATTGATCAGGTGCAGCAGGGCGGCGGCGCCGCCCAAAAGAGCGCCCTTCTCTGTGGGGCCCACCGGCCCGATATAGGTGATCTTCTCGCCGTCCAAGTACGGCGCCACGGTGCGCTCGAAATAGGGGCGATCCTGGATGATCCCGGCCATGATCAGCGGCCTGCCGACGCGGCGGGCGAGCTCAACCGCCTCGGCGGCGCCCTTGTCGGGATGAATCCGCCCGAAAAAGAGGAGGTATCCCTCCGGCTCGCTGTGGAAAGGAAATTCCTCCACGGGGATCCCGTGGTGGATCGTCGCGCTGTAGTCGAGCTCGGGATGGCGGTCGGAGTCGCTGATGGAGACATAGTGCACCCGGCGGTTATACTTGCGGTAGACCGGGACGATCTGTGGCGATGAAAAACCGTGGATCGTCGTCACCACCGGCGTCCTGACGAGCTGCGTATAGGTCAGGGGCAAAAAGTCGTAGTGATTGTGGATCAGGTCGTACTGCTCCGCCTCTTCAAAGAGAGCGGAGATATGGAGCGACTCCCACACTTTGGGATCGAGCGATTCATCCTCGGCGTACGGGCGCGGCGCCACGGCCCGGAGGCGGGCGGCGGTCTTGGAGTCGGCGGTGGCGTAAAGGGTCACCGCGGCGCCCAGCTCGACAAGCCCCTCGGCGATCCAGCTGGCAACCTGCTCCCAGGGACCGTAGTGGCGGGGCGGCGTGCGCCAGGCGATGGGCGATAAAATTGCGATTCTCATTCTGTCATCAAGCAGCTCCCTCCCTCTGCCGGGCAATCGAGCAGAAGATAGTCCAGAAGATTATCCAGCTGCGCTGTCGCCAGGCAGACGCTGGTGTCGGCGGCGCCGTAATACATGAGCAGCTTGCCGCTGGTTTCGTTCAGCACGATCCCCGTGGGGAAGGTCACCCCGGGGACGTCGCCGACCCGCTCGTAGGGCTCGCGGGGGCCGAAGACCCATTCCTCGCTGCGCCGGATGATCTCCCACGGTTTATCCAGGTCCAGCAGGGCCATGCCGACGCGGTAGAGGGCGCCGGAGACGGTCATGCGCACGCCGTGATAGATGATCAGCCACCCTTCGCGGGTCTCGATGGGCGGCGGCCCCAGGCCCACCCGGGTGCTGTCCCAGCGTCCGGGGCGAACGGGAATGAGGATCTTGTGGTCGCCCCAGTACTTCAGGTCCGGCGAGAAGGAAATCCACATATGAGCCTCGCCCCGGATAATGGGGCGGTGTATGAGGACGTAGCGGTCGTTGATCAGGCGAGGAAAGAGGGAGGCATCCTTGTCCTCCGGGGGCAGCATCGCTCCTTTGCGAAGAAAGCCGTGCAGATCCTTGGTCAGGGCGAGGGAAACCATGGGGCCGTCCTTGGAGAAGGAGACGTAGGTGACGGCGTACTCCTCCCTCTCAGCCAGCCAGACGATGCGAGGATCTTCGATCCCCCACTGCTCCTCATTGTAGACCGGATCGGGCATAAAGGTCGGCTGTTCATCGATCTGCCAGTTGGTGATGCCATCTCTGCTGCGAGCGAAGGTGAGATGCGAATAGCCGCGCATATCCTCCACCCGAACGAGCAGCACGATTTCATCATTGTGGCGCACGGCACCGGGATTGAAGGTGGAGTTCACCTGATAGGGCCAGCGCTCCGGTGAAAGGATCGGGTTACCTCCAAAACGGGTAAACAGCTGCCGATCTTGTTTAAATTTGGGCATGCCTATAGACTCCTTTTTGTTGATTTGCAAGTTAATCCTGGGATTTGAGTGGTAGATCTGTTGCTGGATTGTGTCGTCGAGATTCTTGATAGATTGTTTCCGGTTAGACTAATACTTTCTCCCTGGAAACGCCCAAATCCTTCTTTTACGATTGTCTGGGGGCGGCGCCGGACTGCCGGAACAGGCTTTTTCTGCTTGTCACAGCGGGGGCACATTTGCGGTTACCGCTGCGGGGTGATCTTCCAGAGGACCCCGCTTTTGGGGATGGCATTGGGCGCCATCCCGGTGAACTCGACGACGCCGAAATCGAGCAGATAGAGACAGCGCCCGCCGGGGCAGAACTGCAGGTCCATCGTTCTCTTGAGGCCGCCGCCGCTGCGCCCGGCCCGCGGCTTCTTCTTGTTCTTGATGAACCAGCTGTATTTCCCGCTCTGCGGATCGACCTTGATCACCCCGGTGGGCACGAGATCCTTCAGATTTCCGCTGAGAGGCTGGGCATCGCCGAAGACGGCGACGAAGAGACCTTCTTCGGGAAACTTTTCCGGAGCGCAGGCCAGCTTCATCGGAGAGTAGTGGGGCGGCAGCGTCGCCAGGGGCGGCTCCACCGGCGGGGGATCGACGATGAGAGGGCGGCGGTTGATCCCCCGCTCCGAGGCGAAGAGCGGTTCGGTCAGCGGCAGCTCGCCGGCAAAATCGGGCCAGCCGTACCAGGCCCCCTCCTTCAGCTTGACGATCCAGTCCGGGGAGCTCTTCGCCGCCCGGACCCCGCGGTCGTCGTAGCCTAAATTGGTGGCGTAGAGCTGGCCCGATCCGTCGACGGCGAGGCCGAAGGGATTGCGCAGACCGTCGGCGTAGATGCTCAGCTCACCGCTCTTCAGATCGAGACGGTGCACCGCGCCGCTGGCCGGCAGCGTCGCCTTGAGCTGCTCCCCCTTGTGCCGCTTCACTCCAAAGGGAGCGAAAGCGCCGGTCTTCTGTTTGTCCGCCGGTTCGAGAGTCCCCGGATCGGGAGCTTCGTAATTTTCACCCGTGAGGATGAAGTCACGCGAGGGAAAGTCATGAAATTTGGGATAGCGGTCCGCCCAGCCGTTGAGAAAATTGTCCGGGCCGACCACCCCGGCATTGGTGGCGGTGCCCTGGCCGAAATAGAGGGCGCCGTCGGGGCCAAAGAGCAGAGCACCGTTCTGGTGGTCCCCCAGCGAAGGCAGCCCGGTGAGCAGATCCTCCTGCGCGCCGCTTTCCAGATCGAGGACGGTGATCTTGCCGCGGTGGGAAAGATAGAGCTTTTCCCCGCGCAGGGCCAGCCCGTTCAGGGGGGCGTTAAAGCCCGCGGCGACCTCCTCGATGGAGCCGTCGGGCGAGATTCGGAGCACCCGGGCTTCGCTTTCCTTGCCGCCGGCGGCGTAGCCCGATTCGGCCACATAGAGCTCCCCGGAGGGGGCGACGGCCACAGAGGTCGGGTAGGTCAGCCCCTTGGCCACCACCTCGGCCCGGTAGCCCGGGGGCAACTGCAGATCCGCCGGTTCGGTGCTGAGCGCCCCCCGGAGCAGAAAAGGGGTCAGCAGCCCCGCCGCCACCAGCAAACCGGCGGTGTAGTAGCTCCTTTTCGGGGACTGGCCGAGAGCGAGGCGGCTGTACAGCAGAGCAGTGATGATGCCGTAGAGAACAAAAGCGGGCAGCGGCATCCAGTTGTCCAGAGGGCCGGCGGCCAGAGGCGGCAAACCGAGCAACGCCGGGACGAGCAGCAGCGGGCCGGCCAGATAGAGCAAGAAGCCAAGGACTGCCCCCGCCAGGACAGCAGTGTAAAGCCTCAGCCGGCGGCGGCGGAGCACCGCGGCATAGAGCAGGCCGCCCAGCGTGCCCAGGATGAGCAGGGCGGCGAAACCGTGCCCCAGACTGACTCTGGTCAGGAGAAGCCCGAAAGAGGGCAGCAGCCAGGCCCCCCAAAGAATGAACGAGCCCGCCAGGGCCCCGATCAACCCGGCAACAACGCCCTGAAGGAGATATTCGTAGCGCTTCATTTCCCCGGCCCCTTTATCTTCTGATCAACTTTATTTTTTTCCAAAGGAAAACAATTTATCCCCCAGCCACCCGAATGAGCCAGGGGGACGGATCTCCTGGCCTACTTTTCGTTAATCAGAGCATTCGCTGCGCCGGAAATAGCAAAAGGAGCACCCCAGATCAGGTCCTTCGCTATGCCGGGAATAGCAAAAGGGGTTCTCAGATCAGATCCTTCGCTACGCTCAGGATGACAAAAATTACCTGAGCCAGGGGGACGGATCTCCCGGCTCATTTTTCGTTAATCAGAACACTCGCTGCGCCGAAAATAGCAAGGGGGTTCATAGATCAGAGCCTTCGCTGCGCCGGGAAAGCAAAAGGAGCACCCCAGATCAGATCCTTCGCTATGCTCAGGATGACAAAATAATCCAGACCGGGATGATAATAATTCCCTGCAGCGTTGGAGGGGATCAGAAAGCGAGGGGCCGCCCTTTGAGGACGGCCACGTACCTGCTGGGTTAGACAATTAGCGACTTTACAATAACAATCGCCGGCTATATGCTAAACCGTTATTTGTTTTTCCTTCTTCTCAGCAACAGGGCCCCGCCGATCGCCGCCACAGCGCCCGAGAATATACCGGGGAACATCCCGCCGCCGGTCTGGGGCAGCTCGGTAGTTTCCTCTGGTTTAACTTCAGGAGGCGCTTCACTGTAGGCCGCCGCGGCGCTGCTAGTTTCCCCTTCGCCGATCGTTACCGCCACGCCGGCCGGCAGAACAAAACCGGGCACCCCTTTGAACTCAAGGAGATGGGTGCCTACCGGAACATCGGCCTCCGTTGCACCGCTGTTGAACCAGGTAGCAGTACCGACACGCCGCCACTGTGCACCGGCAGCGGCAGCTTCTTCGGGCTCAATTATCACTGTCAGGGAACCTGTTCTTACCGGAAGAACGACGGTGGTAACGCTGTCTGCATTGGTCACGCTTTCATCATCTGCAGCGACGGCGATTAGCGTGAGGATATCTTCCGCTCCCACCACCGCATCTGCCGCCACAGTCAATTTTACTTCCACATTGGCCGCTTCACCGGCAGGGATGGTCAGAGAAGTTACCGGAAGAACAACATCCCAACCGGAGACCGAAACGGCGCTAAAATTAAACAGCGTATCATCAGACTGTTCATTGGAGACAGTGAAAAGGTAGCTGATCGTGTCTCCGGGGGAACCTTCACCGTCGGAAGGGGCAAAAACCTGCACAAAGCCGGCCTCGGTCCATTTTTCATAACTGACAATGGTCCAGCTTTCCCCGGGTGCCAGGCTGGCCCGGTTCCACTGCAGGGCATACCCCGAATCATGGTAATCATCTCTCACACTGTCTGGAAGCTGACCCCCCACAATATTATCGTACACGTCGTAGTACCTGCCCTCAAAATAATTATCGGCGGGAGATGAAGCAGCCCCATAAAAGCCCATGATCCCGGATATCCCCATATCGGGGTTGGTCAGGTAGACCATCCTCAGGGAAGGATCCCAGTGCCCCAATGAAGAATCATAGCCGCCGAAATAGGCATCGCCGCCGTGGATGAAGCGGAGATCAGTATAGGTTTTTTCATCGCTTTCGTTCTCGAGCGTCCAGCTCTTGCGATAGTAAGCGCTGCCATCGGTATAATCAATGGTCTGAGTGATCCTGATACCCGAACTGCCGGCATCGTAAACCGTCCGGATCACCCAGTCACCGTCTTTTTCGTGAGATACCGGCGTAAACTCTTCACCAGAATAGCTCATATATTCGCTGAAAAATTTGAAAGGAAACCCGGTGTCACCATCGCTAATAATCAGAGCGGTAACCCACGAGTAGCCGCCATAATATTGACTTTGTAAAGTACCGCCCTCCCAGCGGTAAGCACCGATGGTCCCTTCGTTCTTGGCACGTATTTCCAGTGGATTCCCTTCAATTTTAAGTGTCTCTGTCTGCGCCCCGGCCAGACCACTGCAAGCAAAGAGAAAAACAAAGACCATCAAAAATACTGCAATTTTCTTATTTGCAGAGATTGCGATCACGCGAAATACCTCCCAATTATATTTTCAAATGCAGGTGGCAGCTGGTTCGTCCTCAAATTTTTCCGGCACCCGCCTCTTCCCCGGCTTCCCGCCGCCGATTTCACCCCTTCATGGAAACATATTTACACTGCTATTTTCCGATATCCACAGGCACAGTTCTACTACCCCATGGGGTAGTATTGCCAATTATTCCAGAAAAGTTCGAGAAATCAAGAAAATTAAACCTTGTTGAGTATTTTTGTGGACCATTTAAAAGTGAATGGGTATGGAGGAAGGAAACTATCTCAAGTCGCCGGAGTCGCCGGAGCGGTGTTGCCCGGCAAGGGTTTGTACAATTAGCTCCCTACGATTTTTAACTTCGAGTTTACGCAAAACATTGCGGACGTGAAATTTCACCGTATGCCTGGAGATGAAGAGAGCTTCCGCTATCTCTGCATCGCCGGCTCCCTCAATTAAAAATTGATAAACCTTTGTTTCAGCAGGAGTAAGGCCCTCGGGGACAACCGGAGGGGTTGTCCGGAGCTCATCTGCCGGGGCCGGGGCTGCCTCCGGCTGATTCATCAATTGAAACGGATTCCGTGAAAGCACCGGGACAAACAGGAAAAGCAAAACCAGAGCAGTGAGAAAAATCAACAACGGAGCTCCGCAAGCATATTCCAGTGCCGCCAAAGCGGTGGATAGACCGATCAAAAGCAGCGAGAAGCCCAGCCCCAGTCCGAAGACACGTCTTCCGGGATAGGTCTGGGCGAGGAACCACAGGGCCATCCAGAAAAACAGATCTGCTGCAGCAAAGCCAAAATTAAAGGCCGCATGGTGGCTCCACAGCAGAAAAGGAGGGGTGCTCCGGGCCAGAGCGATGATCAGAGCCAGACCGAGAAAGCTGAGGCTGTAAGAAGCCAGAGCGGCCGGCCGGCTGTATCTAACCAGCAGCGCCAGGAACACTATTCCGATGCTGTAGAGAATAAAATCAACGCTCTTTGCCCAAAGAGATGCGGCCACAGGCTGCAGGGAAAAGGCATTGTACCAGATCCCGCCGAGTAAATAGACCGCTACGGCATACGCAGCCAGAGGTTTGATCATGGCGAAGCGTTCCTGCTTTTCTACGGGTACAATCTGTCGCTCTTTTTCTTCGGGAACGGCCCGCTCAAACAGCAGAACCCCGCCCAAGGCTGAAAGGGCCAGCAGGGAGAGCGACAGCTGTAGCGGAACCTGCGTCGCCAGATTGGCCAGAGCCACTATGATGTTGGCACCGGCCATCGCCAAGGCCAGGATCTCGAGGGGCCTGGAGTTGACTGAAAACTGTGCGGTCCAGACCAGCAAAAGGTAGGCGGTGACAAACCCCAGCAGCACCATGATCAAAGCGTCAACAAGCATACTGCCGTGGCTAAAGGCGTATGTCACCGTGAGCGCGGCGCAGATCGCCCCGGCAAACACGGGAGAAAAAGAAAACAGAATCCCGTTAGCTGTAAACAAGGCCGACAGAAGCAGACCCAGCCCCAGACTGATTACAAAAACCATCCCCAACAGTAGTGTATCGGCACCTGCAGCCTCCATGAGCAGGCAGCCAAAAAAGGGAAACGAGAGCAACCAGCCAAAAAAAGCGGCCAGTGCCAGGCCGGGTTTAAGAAAGCCAAAACGCCCGGTATCTGTTGTGATCATTTGCCGCAATCATCCCTAAACAACTTCATTCGGATTCCGGTATGATTTTCTTCATTGACGGCTTTAACTCCTTCATTTCAGGGGATGGAGCTGCCCGCATTTTTCCCGCTGAGGGGCTAAAATCGGGCAGGCAACGGACTCAAAGGAGACCTTCGTTACGCCCCGGGAATAGCAGGGGGTTCGCAGAGCAGATCCTTCGGGCTACGCCCTCAGGATGACAAAAATTACCTGAGCCAGGGGGACGGATCTCCTGGCCCATTTTTCGTTAATCAGTGCATTCGCTGCGCCGGAAATAGTAAGGGGGTTCCTAGATCAGCTCCTTCGCTATGCCAGGAATAGCCGAAGGGGTTCCCAGAGCAGATCCTTCGCTATGCTCAGGATGACAAAAATAGTCAGCCCGGGTGGACAAAATAATCCAGACCGGGATGATAATAATTCCCTACGCTCGGGATGGCAATAATCCCCTTTAAGCGTATTGCGAGCTCCTTCGCTGCGCTCGGGAGGACAGCGGTGGTTGGACTTTTTTCCTAGGAGTGAGTCAAAGGCACCGTCCCCTTGACTCAGTCCCCTTGACTCAGGACAGCTCAGCATGCCCGCCGAAGCGATCTTTTCTAGCGGAAGAACATGCGCTGGATCATGTCGAAGTTGCGGCGGACACCCTCTGCTCCTCGGATCGGCCCCATGTGGCCGGGCAGAAGTAGCTCGACGTCCTCAAGACGTGAGAGGGCGGCGACGCTGTTGCCCAGCGTTTCGAAATCCCCTCCGGGCAGATCGGAGCGGCCGATACTGCTGTCAAATACGGTGTCGCCGGTAATGAGCGCCTGTTCCTCGGGGAAGTAAAAAGAGACCGAACCCGGCGAATGGCCCGGCGTCTCGACAACCTGGATCAGATCCGCGCCCTCTTCTCCGGGAGAGCTGAGCTTCAGCTCGCCCCCCTTGAGGTAGAAATCCGGCGCCAGCGACGGCACTCTCGTTGCGCCCGATGCCGCCAGGCGTTGCTCCAGACCCTCCAGGAAAAAGGCGTCCTGGCGGTGAATGCCGATCTTGGCTCCGCTCTGCTCCCGGATTACCCCCGCCGCCTCCGCATGATCGGGATGACCGTGGGTGAGCAGGATCAGTTCAATCTCCTTAAGGCTAATGCCGTCCCTGCCGACAGACTCGGCTAAAGTTTCGAAACATCTCTCGCCTGTTTCGTTCATAATATGGCCGGGATCGATGAGAACAAGCTTTTTGCCCCGGTAAATATAGCTGTTGCAATTGTTGCCGAAGCCCTGCCAGAAATAAGCATACAAACGTTCAGTCAGGTGCATCTGTGTTCCTCCGTGCGTCAATTTTAACAATATGATACCATAAATAGCGGGGTGAAGAAAAGGATGGAAAAAAAGATCAAATCAGCTCTGGAGCTGGCCATGGAGCAGACCGCCGGGTTGGCCGATCTTCACCGGGAGAGCCCCGCTGAAGAATT
>JAAZIG010000013.1 GCA_012510325.1 Bacillota bacterium | reverse complement strand
GAGCTGAAGAGCGCTGCGGCAGCCGGAGGGAGTAGGTTTGTGACTGTGACAGCTTACAAAATTGGCAGATTGCCTGTCTCCGGCTGTGATTGAATAAAGGAATTTAACATTTGAGCTCGAATGGTTAATAGAGGGATGTCTGCGGCATCCCTCTATTGAATAATTTAGAGACAGCAGAAGATTAGTACAGGCAAGGTGAACCTCTTTTGGCGATATCCGTTGGTATACCACAGGCGTTATCATTTTACTCCTATTACCCCTTATGGAAAACTTGTTTAGAGAGTATGGGCATTAAAGTAGTGCTGTCCAGGCCGACCAACCGGGATATCCTGGAATGGGGGATCAGGGAAACGGTCACCGATGCCTGTATCCCCATCAAGATCTTCCACGGGCATGTTATCGATCTGAAAGACCGGGCCGACTATTTATTTGTCCCCCGCATGGTTACGGTAGACGGCCAGGCTACGTTTTGCCCCAAGTTTTTGGGATTGCCGGATATGGTCCGTTTTTCCGGGGAACAGCTGCCGCCGGTGATCGATTCATCGGTGCAGGCAAACAGGGCCGGCCGGGGTGTTTTCTCATTTTTCAGGGATGTGGCCCGGCAGCTGCAGATCAAGATGGGATTCAAAGGGACGGCGGCGGTGGTGCGGGCCTGCCGGAAGCAGGAAGCATACGAACAGCTCCTGTTGCAAGGGCTGCCTCCGCAGCAGGCGATGCGGTTTTTGGAGAAAAAGGCGGCGGGGCCTGCTGTTGAGCAGGCCGCTGCGGCGGAAAACCGGTCCGCCGATAACTTGAGGGTGGCCTTGCTGGGTTATCCCTATGTCCTCTACGATCCCTTCATCAGCGCGAATCTTTATCAGAGGCTCAAGAAAATGGATGTGGAGCCCCTTACACCGGAGCAGGTCCCTCCCCGGGAGATGCTCCGCCAGTCGAAAGTGCTGCCGCAAAACTTTTTCTGGCACTACAGCAACCGGGCGAGTTGGAGCAGTCTTTACTATCTGGAGCAGAGCGGCAGGGTCGACGGAGTCATCCATGTGACCGCTTTTGGTTGCGGACCCGATGCCATGGTCGACAAATTTGTGGAGCTGGAGTCGAAAAAAAGGGAGGTTCCTTTTTTGACTTTAACGATCGACGAGCATACCGGCGAGGGGGGTATCCAGACCCGCCTGGAGGCGTTTGTCGATATGCTCCGGGCCAAAAAGGAGCACGAAGGGAAGGGGCGGGGTTAAGCTATGGACGTTTGTCTGGGTATTGACGTGGGCTCGGTCAGCACGAACCTGGTGCTGCTCAACGAAGAGAACGAGATCGTAGTCTCCCTGTACCTGCGGACGCGCGGCGAACCGATCAAGGTGGTTCAGGAAGGGCTCAAGGAGATCGGGCGAAAGCTGGGGAATTCTGCGGTACGGGTAGAGGGGGTGGGCACGACGGGCAGCGCCCGCTACCTGGCCGGTGTGGTGGTGGGGGCGGATGTGGTCAAAAACGAGATCACCGCCCATGCCGTGGCGGCCAACCTGATCGCGCCGGGGGTTCAGACTGTGCTGGAGGTGGGAGGGCAGGACTCGAAGATCATTATTTTGCGCCACGGTGTTGTGGCCGATTTTGCGATGAACACGGTCTGCGCTGCCGGAACCGGTTCGTTTCTGGATCATCAGGCGGCCAGGTTGAACATACCCATTGAAAAATTTGGCGAGCTGGCCCTGCAGAGCAAGAATCCGGTCCATATTGCCGGCCGCTGCTCCGTCTTTGCGGAGTCGGATATGGTGCACAAGCAGCAGGTGGGCCATTCCACTGAAGATATTATCGCCGGGCTTTGCGATGCTTTGGTTCGCAACTACCTGAACAATGTGGGCAAGGGCAAGGACATCCAGGAGCCGGTCGTTTTTCAGGGAGGTGTGGCTGCCAATGTGGGGATCAAGGCTGCTTTTGAAAAGGCGCTGCAGCAAGAGGTGATCGTCCCTTCACATTTTGCGGTGATGGGAGCGCTGGGGGCGGCCCTCATCGCCAAGCAGGCTGTCAAGAAAAAGCCGGGGACAAAATTCCGTGGCTTCGAACTGAGCGAGTTCAACTATGAAACCAGCAGCTTTGAATGCCAGGGCTGTCCCAATATCTGCGAGATTGTTAATATCACCATGGATGGGAAGCTGCTGGCGCGCTGGGGCAGCCGCTGTGGGAAGTGGGACAGCCTGGTGGAGGCCGCTCTTTAGCGGTTGTCTGTGGCGACAGTACGGTGAAAAAAAAAGAACCGGCGGACAAAAATACTAAAATAGTGTACAATATACTTCTGAAGACAAGGTTTGCCATATAATATAGATAGAGATTTAATAGATATAGTTAAAAGAGAGAGATAGAAAAAGAGGGGGCAGATGAAGTGCATGCCAAAAAGCACTTCCCGGTGTACTGCTATGTGCTGACGGTACTGTTGGTGCTGATCATTGCGCTAGCTTCGTCACATCCAGTTGTCCGGGGAATGGTATTACCGGTATCGCTGCGCACGCTTTTCTTTTTGCTCATTGCCTGCAGTCTGAGTATTCTTGTTCCCTGCAACTTTGAGACGCTGATGCGGGTATTCCTTTGCCTCGGTCTGGCGGGTACTCTGATCGGTGTTCAGACCTTGATCGGTGTAGCCTGCTCGAAGCTGGGGCTGGAGCTGTTCGGCTTTGCCATTAAACGAACCAACTATATGTATGGCTTGCCCCAGGTGGTTTCTGTTTTTAAGAATCCAAATGGTTTGGGCTTCTTTTTGGTCTTTAGCCTCGCCAGCGTTATCATCCTGTTCTCTCTTCTAAAGAAGGAGAGGGAGAAAAATAAACTGCTTGCAGCGGTATTTTATGCAGCCCTGGCGGTTCAGCTCTTGACTTTGGTTCTTACTTTTTCGCGGGCGGCTTTTATGGCACTTTCGCTGTTTGTGCTATGCTTTATCTGGTTTAACCGGCGGCGCTGCTGCTACACCCCGCCGCTGGCCCTGCTGAGCGCCGCTGTTCTTATGAGCAAGCAGGCTCTTGGCAAGAGCGGGCCGGCCGAAATAGTGAGCGCCCTGTTTTCCGGGCGGATTCAGCTGTGGGGTGAGGGGATTAAACTGTTTGCCCAGTCCCCCTTGTTTGGGACCGGTCTGGGCGGATGGTTTGCCCTCACCGGCAACAGCATGTCTCTGCACAATACATACCTTCATGTAGCGGTGGAGCTCGGTCTGGCAGGCCTGGTCGTGTATATTGCTTATATCGTTTTGTTCATGCAGGGTTTACATAAAGCGATGAGCAGGGCGACGAATCCGCAGCGGTATGCTCTGTTGAGCGGTTTATATTCACTGAGCGCGGGTCTGCTGGTGCACCAATTTTTTGAATCATACCTTTACCAGGGGCTGCCGCTCTTCCTGCTGGCACTGATCCCGCTTCATTCGCTGCTGCGGGAGCCGGGGATGCTCTATCGTTTCCGCGAACCTGCCTGGAAAGAGCAGGGGGGGAGCTGGTTTTATCGCCGGGCCAGTTAAGCTGCTTTTGTTTATGAGGAGAGGGTGCTTGGAATGAAGATTATCTATCCCCATATGGGGACGCTGACGATGGTGGCGGAGCAGCTGATCGAGGAGATGGGACAGGAACCGGTGACCCCCGATCGCCCGACCAGGCAGACGCTGGCACTGGGGGCGAGGTATTCTCCCGAATTTGCCTGCATCCCTTTCAAACTCTGCCTGGGCACCTATCTGGAGGGTCTGGAAAAGGGCGCCGATACAATTGTCAGCGGCGGCGGTTACGGCCCCTGCCGGGCCGGCCTCTATGGAGAGATTCATCGACGTATCCTCAATGATATGGGTTATGATCCCGAGTTCATCTTCTTCTGGCCGCCTTTAAAAAAGCCCTTCGATTTTGTCAAGAAATTAGGCCGGGTCAAGGGGTCCTCTTCCTGGTTAGATCTGGTTAAAATTATCAGGAGGGCCTGGGCCAAGCTTGCGGCATTGGATGAACTGGAGCTGCTGGCGCAGGATATCCGGCCCTGCGAGCTACAGAAAGGTGACACCTCCCGGGCTTTTAACCGGGGGGCCGCTTACCTGGCGAGCGCCAGGGGTCTCTCTGAGATTGCCGAAGCGCGCGAGGCGGCGCTACAGGAGCTCAACGGGGTGTCCTGGGATCGGGAAGCCGATCCTCTCCGGGTGGGCATTATCGGCGAGATCTACGTCCAGCTGGAGCCCTTCGCCAACCTTTACGTCGAAGAAACCCTGGGGGAGATGGGGGTCAGGGTGCGCCGCAGTATTTACCTGACCAGCTACACGAAACATGATGTCATCTCCACCAAAGGCGATCTGCGCAGCAAAAAGCTGGCCCGGCCGTATTTGCCTCAGCTCATCGGGGGACACGGCCAGAACAGCGTCGGCGATGTGATCCGCTATTCCCGGACAGGCTACGACGGGGTGGTTCAGCTGGCTCCGTTTACCTGTATTCCGGAGATAGTGGCCAAGAGCCTGATGCCCCATCTGAGCAGGGAGTACAATATTCCGGTGTTGACGCTCTTCATCGATGAACAGACCGGCAGCACCGGTACCGAGACGAGGCTGGAGGCGTTTGTCGATCTGATGCTGCAGCGTCGTGAGAGAGAGCGGGAGCTCGCCGATCAGTCCGGGAAACCTGAACTGCCCTGCTCGCTGACGGGTTGAACGATCCCAACCTTTGCCAGCGGGTGCTATTATTGGGCTTGTATTCGGTTCAGGGCGCGCCCCGGTGTCAGAACGGTTTCATCGAGATGACTTCACTTTGATAAATTTCTTCCCAAGGCTCAGCTTTATAGATTATGAACCGCATGGATATTTTTTCTATCGCCGATATGGCGACATCTTCTGGAATGATCTGTCTGTGGCCGTCGGGCTTTTTCTCTCCGGGGTCTAAATTTAAATAACTGGGAAATCCCTCAATTGAATCGTTCACCAAAACATCACTTGTCTGAATGTTAACCCGGTGGGTTCCGTTGTTTACCACCTCAAATAACAGCCCGGGGTACAGGTCTTCTTCAATCATGCCCAGGTAGACGATGCGCACTCCGGCAGCGTTAAGGACCTCCTCTCCCGAAACAACACATTTTTCTCCGCCGGGGGGGTCCTTCTCTTCACCGTTTTCTTTCTCGTAAGAGTTGTTCTTCGTAGCGCCTTCGTTTGCTGTCGGGGAGCTGCAGGCTCCCAGGAATATCATCAGCACCAGCACCACAAGCAACGACAGGATCTTTCTCATACAGATTTCCCTCCCATGGTTTATTCCAGTTGAAATTAGCCGTAGGGTCTGGGGCGAGATCAGGTGGTAGGCCCTGTCGGCTCAACTGGCGTTTGCTCTTCTCCGTCCGTTCTAAACCGGGGGTTGCCGGAGATTAAAATATTTAATAACCAGTTCGATCTTGCTTTTGACCTGCAGTTTTCGGTAGATTCTTTTTACAAAATAATTAACGCCCGATAGGCTGATAGAGAGCTCGCGGGCAATCTCTTTCGCTTTCATCCCCTGGAGGAGAAAGTTGAAGACTTCCTTCTCCCGAGGAGTCAGGGCGGCAGAGGGATCATTTGCTTCTCCGTGTTTCATGGCCATTCCCCCGTTTCACAAGGGAAAACCCTCATTTAGAATAATAATGCTGTCAATTAAGGTTGCCTGGGCGGGAAACAGGTTCAAGCGATTGCTTCCCGCCCGGGCTTCTTGGGCAAAGGAACTTTTTAGTGGTACTCTACATACAAGGAAATATCGGCGAACTCGTACTGTACGCCGTCGGGCTTGTTGTCATTGTTGGACTCATCTTTGGAAAACTGGAACCGGTATTGGAAACGGTTCAAGCCTTCCTTGATGCATTTCTGCAACTCATTGGCCAGGGTTTCGCTTGCACCCTCGGGACTGCTGGTGATTGTAATCTCGTAAGAGGAAAAGGCGCCCAAACTACGACCAGATAGATTATAGTCCTCAAGTTTCAGGGGCCGGGGTCCCCAGCGGGCCGTGCCTAACCGCATTTCGCCCATTGCCGCCGCGGGGTTCCCATATTCTTCAGGGTTTTTCATGTGCAGCACAACCTTCGTCACTGTTTTGCCGGCCAGTTTGCTGATATCAAAGCTGATCAGTCCCCGCACCATCTGGTTGTATTTGTTATCACCGGCATATGTCGCCGTGGGGATTATGGATTTATTTTTGATGATCCACCCGCTTTCTCCTCCCGTAACCGGACTCAAGGTTGTTGTTTTCTTTAGTGTGGGTACGTTTAGAGGCTTGTTGACGGTGATCGTTTTGCTCAGGGTAGCCGCGCCGCCGCGCCCGTCCTTGACGGTGACCTTTATGGTATAGTCGCCTGTTTTTTCGGGGGCGGTCCAGGTCATGGGGTTGGCCTTGGTGCCGGCGATGGATCCGTCACCGGACCACTCGTAGGTCAGGGGATCCCCGTCGGGGTCACTGGCAACAGCAGTAATCTGATATTTGACTCCGACAAAAACCACATCTTTATCGATGGTGATCTCTTTGATTACCGGAGAGCTATTTTTCTTTGCGGGGTCAGCTTTTTCTGCGGGATCTGTTTTTTCTGCGGAGTCAGTTTTTTCTGCAGTGCCTGCTTTTTGGGAGGTGTCGGTTTCCTGGGATTCTGCCGATTCGTCTGGGGCTTCCAGCTCAAGGGAAGCAGAGTCCTGGCCTGCAGAGTTTTTGGCGGTGGCGGTGAGGGTATATTGTTCCCCCGGTGCCAACAAGATCCAGGCCCGGTTCTCGCCTGCCTCGCCGGCACTGTCATCGCGGCTAAAACTTACCTCCGGCAACGGGCTTCCCGTAACGAGGGCCTCAACCTCAAAGCGATGATGCCCTTCCTCAGCCGGTTGCTCTCCGATCAATTCCAGCGAAATTTCAGGAGCATTCTTTTTTTTGAAAACATCTTTCAGCGGTGTAGCAAAAACAACCGCGGCCAGGACCAGCAGAATAGCCAGACCGATGAGAATACCGATTAACAGGCCTCGTTTAGCCTTGGGGGGTGCCCCCCCGGTTCTGTTTTCATTATTCACAGATTCCACTCTCCCCTGTAATAAAGTTGTACCGGGCAAATTATTGCGCCTCGGCCGGGCTTGCCGGGGGCCTGAAAGCGATTGTCATCCGCAGCAGGGTTACATTTCCCTTAAAATGGCTCCCCTTAAACTTCATTTTAAAGGATGAATAATCTGTTTTAAAGCTACTAAATGTAGTAGGTTGGTTAATTTTATTCTCAGCGAGCGCAAGCGGAACCCTGTTTTGCCGGCGCATCGGCATCACTATTGTGACGGGGCCGCGCGTCATTTAACTTACTGGAGCGGGGGCATATTATTCTTGCTGTATCCATCGTTAAAGGCGCTCTCGTTATGTCTCTTGGTCGGAGCGGCGAGACCGGCGATCTTGTGATCCCGAACCGGACCTGTGGTTGCAGAAAAACAACCATTTGAAATGTCCTTTTATACTGCTCGTAAAGCTTGCATGTAAGGATCCCCAATGATAGAATGTTAAGTGCGCGGCGGGGCGTAGCGCAGCTTGGTAGCGCGCCTGCTTCGGGAGCAGGAGGTCGCTGGTTCGAATCCAGTCGCTCCGACCACTGTTAAGTTTATAAATGACTGCTTGGATAGAAGCCGGCAAGCAGCTTTCAAATGGCTAATAAGGTGTTGTTTAAGTTGAACCAACCGCTCTTAGCCGGAGAAAGACTGCCAACCCGGGTCGGTTTGGCCCGGCGAATATTGCCGGCTGGGCATAAAATAACTCTTTGGAATTGGCTTCAGGATTGATCATCGTTTTTTTAAATAGCTCCGTAACCAAGTTCCCTAACCCCCTTATTCTTGAACAGATTGTATTTTCACAGCGCCAATGGTTTCAGTGAAATAGGGTTGTGCATTATGTATTTAAATGTTAAGATAAATTAAGCGTATGAACCCGCTGGGAGAGGGCCCTTAACAGGGGACACCGAAGGAGCAACCCGCCGTCCTTGGCAGCCGGGGGGGAAACTCTCAGGTAAGAGAACTGGCGGAGGACGTGCCTCTGGAGAGATCCCGCTTGTGCGGGACACCGACGGGGAAATTCTCCTGGATGCAAGGAGCTAAATCTCTCAGGTGAAAAGGACAGAGGATAGAGGTATGCCGGTTCGGTATCCTCTGTCCTCTGTTTTTGTTGTGGCGCTTTCCTTTTTAAGATGAGTATTGGGTGGGGGTGATCTCCGGGAATGGAAAAAGCTTCTTGTTTTGCTGCCGGCCTCTGGGTAGCGGCTGGGAGACTACAATCAAGGTGGTGGAACAGATGGCTGAATTACAAAAAACCCCTCTTTATGAGAAACACCTGGCTCTGAAAGGTGCCCCTGTTGAGTACGGGGGTTGGCTCATGCCTGTTCAGTATGAGGGGATTGTTAGCGAAGTGTGCGCGACACGGCATAGCGCTGCTCTCTTTGATACTTCACACATGGGTGAATTTCTGGTCGAGGGTCCCGGGGCGGCTGATTATTTACAAAAAGTCCTGACCAACGATATTTTATCCCTTACCGACGGTCGGATCATCTACAGCCCTGTCTGTTACCCGCATGGTGGGACAGTGGATGATATTCTCATATACCGTTACGGACAGGAAAAATATCTTCTCGTGGTGAACGCGGCAAATGCAGCGAAAGACTTGGCCTGGTTGAGCGAAAAAACGAAACCGGGTGTTAGAGTGAGTGACCTCTCCCCGGAAACGGCTCTCATTGCGATCCAGGGGCCTAACAGTTTGGAAGCACTGCAGGCTCTGACGCAGGTTCCCCTGGAGAAACTGCGTTACTATCATTTTATACCCCGCGTCGACCTGGCGGGGAGCAACTGCCTGGTGTCGCGCACCGGTTATACCGGGGAGGACGGTTTTGAGATCTTCTGTGAACCCGGGACGGCGAGGAAACTTTGGGACGCCCTGGAGGAGGTCAGCCGTTCGCGCGATCTGGGGCTAGTGCCGGCGGGACTGGGGGCGCGTGATGTGCTTCGACTTGAGGCATCGCTTCCTCTTTACGGCCATGAACTGAGCGAATCGATCTCTCCCCTGGAGGCGGGGTTGGCTCGCTTTGTTTCTTTCGATAAAGGCGACTTTATCGGGCGTGAAGCGTTGTTGCGCCAGAAAGAAGAAGGGCCGGCCAAAGAGCTGTGCGGTTTGATCCTGTTGGATCGGGGGGTGATCCGGGAGGGCTACAGGATGTTTAACGATGGCCGTGAAATCGGCATTGTCAGCAGTGGAACATATTCACCTACACTGAAAAAGTCCATAGGGATGGCTTTTGTTACCCCCGGGGCAGTGGCGCCGGGAAGTATGATTGAGGTTATGATCCGTGAGAGAGCGCATCGCGCAGAGATTGTGAAGACACCATTTTACAGGAGGGATACAAAATGAGCTGGGAGATCCGGGATGGATTGAAGTACAGCCGGACCCATGAGTGGGTCAGCATAGAAGACGGTGTGGTCACCTGTGGGATTACCGACTATGCTCAGGATATGCTTAAAGATGTAGTCTATGTGGAGCTGCCGGAAATTGGGCAGGAGGCGAAAGCGGGGGAGAGTTTGGTGGTCCTCGAATCAGTCAAGGCTGTTTCCGACCTCTATGCACCGGTGAACGGCGAAGTGATGGCGGTAAACGAGGCGCTTCTTGACGAACCTGAGCTGCTGAATTCAGATCCTTACGGCAATGGATGGGTGGTTAAGCTTAAACTGGCCACCGGTTACGAGAACCCTGCGCTAATGGACCATGACTCCTATGCTGCTTTTGTAGAGGAGGAGGCTGAAAAATGAGCGGTGGCCGCCATTATCTGCCGCTTACCGATGCAGAGCGGCAGGAGATGCTAGCTGCTGTCGGCGCTTCATCGGCGGAAGAGCTTTACGATAATCTTCCCCCGGCGGTTCGCTTGCGGGGGGATCTGCACCTGCCGCCGCCTTTATCCGAGATGGAAGCGCTGGTTCACCTGGGCGAACTTGCCGCAAAAAATAATCATTTGCGGGAGTACTCTTCTTTTCTGGGGGCCGGGGTCTACGATCATTTTATTCCCAGTGTGGTGCAACATATCACGGGGCGGAGCGAGTTTTATACCGCCTATACCCCCTATCAGGCGGAGATGAGCCAGGGAGTGCTGCAGTCAATATTCGAATACCAATCCCTGATCTGCCGCCTTACGGGGATGGAGGCGGCCAATGCCTCTCTTTATGATGGGGCGACGGCCCTGGCCGAGGCGGCGGTGGCGGCCTGTGCGGTGACACGCCGCCGCCGGGTGCTGGTTTCCCGTTCGGTAAATCCTCATTATCGCCGTGTCCTGCAGAGCTACCTTGAAGTACGCGATCTGCAGCTGGTGGAACTGCCCCTGCTTAAAGGAGCGACGGATTACTCGCAGCTTGGGAGCATGTTGAACGATGATACTGCTGCCCTTTTGCTCCAGCAACCCAACTTCTTCGGGATACTCGAAGAGATGGACGATGCTGCTGCGCTCGCTCATAATCATGGTGCTTTACTGGTGCTCTCGGCTGATCCGATCTCATTGGCCTTATGTCGCACCCCGGCGGAGTATGATGCCGATATCGTCACCGGCGAGGGGCAGGGTTTGGGCAACAGCCCTTCGTTTGGCGGTCCCCTGCTCGGTTATTTTGCCGCCCGCAAAAAATTCATTCGGCGAATTCCCGGACGGATTGTCGGTGAAACAGTAGATGTCGACGGCCGCCGCGGCTTTGTGCTCACCCTGCAGACTCGCGAGCAGCATATCCGCCGCGAAAGAGCCATCTCGAACATCTGCTCCAACCAAGCGCTCAACGCCCTTGCCGCAGCGGTCTATCTGGCAGCCATGGGTCCCGAGGGCTTGCGCGAAGTGGCCGGGCTTTGTCTGCAGAAAGCGGCCTACGCCAGGGAAAAGATCACTGCTCTTCAGGGGTTTGCACCGGCCTTTGACGGGGTTCACTTCAAGGAATTTGCCGTGAAGCTTCCGGGAAACGGGGAATCCTTGAACCGCTATCTTTTGGCACATCAAATCATCGGCGGGCTTAACCTTGAGCCCTTTTACCCGGAGCTGGGGCCGGCGATGCTCTTCTGCGTCACCGAGACGAAGACCCGGGAACAGATTGACGCCCTTGTCGGGGCACTGGAGGGGTGGTCATGAGAAAAGAACAGCCTTTGCTTTTCGAAAGGGGTGCTCGGGGACGCCGCGGCTTCTCTTTGCCCCAGTCTGATGTCCCGGCAAAGAGCGAGCTGCTGCCGGCGCGGATGCAGCGTAAAATCCCCCTGAGACTTCCTGAAATATCGGAAGGGGAGCTGGTGCGTCACTACACCGCGCTCTCCAAGCGCAACCATGGGGTTGATTCCGGTTTCTACCCCCTCGGTTCCTGTACCATGAAATACAATCCCAAAGTCAATGAAGAGGTGGCCCGCTTGTCCGGCTTTGCCCTGCTGCATCCCGGCCAACCGTCTGAAAGTGTTCAGGGGGCGCTGGAGCTCCTTTACCGCACCGAGACCTATCTGGCAGAGATTACGGGGATGGATCGGATCACTTTCCAGCCTGCGGCGGGTGCTCATGGAGAGCTCACCGGGATGATGCTGATCCATGCTTATCATGCGTCAAGAAATGATCAGCGCAAAACCGTGCTCATTCCCGATTCCGCTCATGGGACCAACCCGGCCTCAGCAGTCATGGCCGGCTACGAGATCAGAGAGGTTCCATCAGACGAACGGGGCCTCGTCGATCTGAAAGCGCTCCGGGGGGTCCTCGATCACAGTGTCGCCGCGCTGATGTTGACGAACCCGAATACTTTGGGCCTCTTTGAGGAGGATATCCTGGAGATTGCCGCTGCCGTTCACGATGTTGGAGGCCTGCTCTACTATGACGGGGCCAACCTGAATGCGATCATGGGACATGCCCGGCCCGGTGATATGGGCTTCGATGTGGTCCACCTGAACCTGCATAAGACTTTTGCCACGCCCCACGGCGGAGGCGGTCCCGGCAGCGGGCCCGTGGGCGTAAAGGAGTGTCTGGTACCTTTCCTGCCCGTGCCGCTGGTGGAGCGTGAGGCGAGCGGTTCGTACTACTGGAAAGATGATCTCCCCGAGAGTATCGGCAAAGTGCACGGTTTTCACGGCAACTTCGGTGTTATCGTGAAGGCCTACACCTACATGGTGATGATGGGAGCGCCAGGGCTCCGGCAGGCTTCCTCCGATGCTGTGCTCAACGCAAATTACCTGATGGAGAGATTGAAGAAGAGGTACGCCCTGCCTTACGATCGGCGCTGCATGCACGAGTTCGTCATCTCAGCGGTGCAGCAGAAGAAGAAAGGTGTATCAGCGGGTGATGTCGCCAAAGCGCTTTTGGATTACGGGTTTCACCCGCCCACGGTCTACTTCCCTCTGATTGTGGAGGAGGCGCTGATGGTGGAACCTACGGAAACGGAGAGCAAAAAGACCTTGGACCGCTTTGCCGAGGCGATGGAGGAGATCGCCCGGCTGGCTGAAACGGAGCCGGAACGTGTTACGGCGGCACCTCATGCCACTCCGGTGGGGCGTCTTGATGAGGTCAGAGCAGCCCGCAATCCTGTGGTTTGCTGGGATGGTAATGAAAAAAACAGTTGAAGTGGCCGAGGGAGGGGGCGGGGGAAACCGGTGCGGTGACTTTGCGCCGCGCCGGGTGGAATTCATTACCCCCCGCCTGACCTTGCCCGTTAGCGTTACCGGAAGAGAATGCGCCTTGAATTGCGCCCACTGCGGGGGGTATTACCTGAGGGGAATGGCCGGGCTGGAAGAGGCCCTGGGCAGGCGGGGCCGGGGGAGCAGGAGTTTTCTTGTCAGCGGCGGATGCAACCTTCAGGGGCGGGTGCCTCACAGAGAAAGGTGGGCCGAACTGAAGGCTCTCGCTCTTCGGGGATCGCTTAACTTTCATCCCGGGCTTGTCGAGGCGGAGGATGCCGCCGCCATTGGGGAGATCGCCCAAGCGGTATCGTTTGACTTTATGGCCGACGAGGACGTGATCAAAAAGGTTTACGGCTTGCGGGCTACACCTGACGATTATATTCGTTCCTATCGTTACTTGCGCCGTCATTGCCGTGTGGTCCCCCATATCTGTGTCGGTATTATGAGGGGGCGGATCGAGAGCGAGTACAGGGCTTTAAAAATGCTGCACCATGAAGGGGCGGCGGCGATCAGCTTTATCGTTTTTCGGCCAACCCCGGGGACGGCTTTTGCCGACTTTGCGCCGCCGCCTCCGGAAGAGGTGGCGGAGTTACTGGCTTCTGCCCGGGCGCTCTTTCCGGAGACCCCCCTTTATCTGGGCTGCATGCGCCCCGGCGGAAAGCACCGCGAGAAACTCGATTGCCTGGCTTTGCAGATCGGCATTGACAAAATTGTGCTCCCCTCCGCTCCGGCAAAAAGGCTTGCTGCACAGATCGGTCTGGAGGTAACTTATGGAGAGGAGTGCTGTGCACTGTGATGCGCTTATCTCTGGGAACGGCGGCTCTTCTGGGACTGGTGAGGTTGCGGGTGGATAGTGTCCCCACTACAGCGTACCTGCTGCACGGTGAGGGCTGCATCAGGAACTGTACCTTCTGCCCGCAGGCGCGGGAGGCCGGCGGGCAAAAAGGAAGACTGGGCCGGGTGAGCTGGCCCTCTTTTCCCCGGGATCGGGTTTTCGCCGGGCTCCAGCGGGCGGCGCAGCTAGGGCTGCAGCGGATCTGTTTGCAGGCGGTATGCGAGGCGGGCGGCAGCGCCGCTCTGGCCGGGCTCATCGGGCGATTGAGCGAGGCGGTAAACCTGCCGCTTTCATTATCCGCTCCTGTTCGCTCCACCGATGAGGCGGCGCTGTTTTTCAAAGAGGGAGCGGACCGTATTTCCATCGCCCTAGATGGTGCTTCAGAGGAGATCTATGCCCGGCACAAGGGGGGCTGCTTTCAAAAGGTGCTCGGCTTGTTGCGGGAGTGTGCCCGGCTGTGGCCGGGCCGGATGAGCACACATCTAATCTGCGGCCTGGGCGAAAGTGAAGAAGAGGCGGCCGCTCTTCTTGATCTGCTGATCAGGGAGAAGATCACGGTGGCTCTTTTTGCTTTTACCCCGCTCAAAGGAACCCCTTTGGAAGGTTATCCCCCTCCCGAACCGGCGTCATACCGCCGCCTGCAGGCGCTTCATTACCTGCTGAGATACGGTCATGTTTCATGGGAGGATCTTTGTTTTAAAAATGGGCGGCTCATCTCTTTCGGGATCAACGAAGCCAGGATGCAGCGCCTGCTGG
>JAAZIG010000012.1 GCA_012510325.1 Bacillota bacterium | reverse complement strand
CATTGACGGCCAGATGGTTGGCGGTTTGGATCAGATTCTTGGCGGGTTGACGGATTCTTCCGCGGGGATGATCTTTGGTCTTAGTTCCATCAAAGCTGCCATTGACGGCCTTATGGTTAAGAATCTGGATGAAAAAATCATTCCAGGACTCAGCGGAATCAAAGGTGGTATTTCGGAGATTAAGGATGAGCTGACGACCGGAGGGGTGCCTGCACTTCAGGGGGCCATAAGTTTAATCGAGGCAGCAGAATCATCTTCAGATCCCGACGAAGCTGCGCAAAAGTTGGCGCAGGCTAAAGTATATCTCAATGCATTGTTAGTCAAGATCAATGAAGATGAGGGCATGCTGGCAGGTCTTGATATGATGTTGGCTTATCTGGATGGTGCCGAGGATACCATTATTCCCGGTCTGACTAAAATTCAGGACGGCTTGTCCGGGGTCGGTGATCCGGCCAATCCTGGTGTCAGCGAGGTGTTGGGGACTGTTTTAACCGGTCTTGGTGATGCCGCAACAGACGGTACTGTCGTTGCCGGTTTGACTCAGGTTCGTTATGGTCTATCGGGGGTCGGAGATCCGGCCAATCCTGGTGTCAGCGAGGTGTTGGGGACTGTTTTAACCGGTCTTGGTGATACCACGACAGACGGCACTGTCGTTGGCGGTTTGACCCAGGTTCGTTATGGTCTATCGGGGACCGGTGATCCGAGCAGTCCCGGGGTTAGTGAAGTGTTGGGTACTGTTTTAACCGGTCTTGGTGATGCCGCGACAGAAGGCACCGTGGTCGGCGGTCTCACCCAGCTCCGCGGCGGGCTGGCCGGACCGGTCGGCGATGGGCTTGACGGGATTGTCACCGGCCTCTCCATGGAGATTGTCCCCGGGCTGGGTGAGATCAAAGAGGGCATGGATGAGATCATGATTCCGGGAACGTACAAGCTGCTCGCCGGTTTTAACAAGACCGAGCGGGTGGAGGGCGAATCGGGGATCATTGAAGGGCTGACCAAGATTAGCCGCGGTCTGGCCAACCCCGCTTTCACCCCCAACCCCGGCGGTGATCCGGGGGTCAGCGACGGCCTTGGACTGGTCATCAGCGGTATTCGCACCGACGTGCTCGGCGGTATCGGCGAGCTCAAGGGCGGCATTGTCACGAAGATCATCCCCGGGCTGGAGCAGATGATCACCGGGATCACCGGAGAACTGCAGCCCGGCTTTAACAAGGTCAGCTTGCTGCTGCTGGCCATCTGGCTGGTCTCCATGGTTGTTTTTCTGGTTGTGGGAATCTTAATCGGCCGCTCTGTCAGGGCCAAAGCCTCTTCAGGGAGCAGCGCCTCGGCATAAACACCCCGTCTAACATCCTCACCAGCAGAGGGGCGGCAGCAGGCCGCCCCTTCACTTTCTCCGGTGTCTCGTGTTTTCCGGGAGCGGAGCGCCTTTGGGGCGATCAGAATAGGCTGCCGGGTAAAGGTTCACCATAGAGGGGTAATTTTATTTGTCCAACAGGAATTAGCAAGAAAAATGTCGAATTATCCATGCTGGCAATAATTTATCATCAGTGCAAAATGAAGGAAGGGCGGTAATGGGATGGTTCGCGGCCGGGGCACCCCAAGAAGAAGAATTCACCGGATTGGACGTTTCGCCATCATCCTATTCTGTGCCTTGCTGATCCTTTCCGGATATCTCTACCGCGCAGAGCTGCTGGCTATGTTCAAACCGGATCCCGGAGCTGAAGAACAGGAACCGGATCCGCCTGAGGAGCTCCCCGAGCCCGTGGAGAAACCGGTGGTCCAGCCCGAGCCGGAGGGAGAGCAGCTCGATGCGCCGGATCCCGAGCCGGTACCGGAGCCGCCTTCTCCGAAAAAGGACTCATTTGTGCCGGTTGACGGCGATGATTATTTTGCTCTGGTGACCAAAGAGACCACTCTGGGCCGCTATGCGCCGACCGATCTTGAACAGATCCCCGCCGAAATTGTTCATCCGGACCGTCGCGGCGGAAAGTACTACCTGCGCCGTGAACCGCTGCAGCACTTGAAACAGATGTGGCAGGCCGCCCAAGAGAACGACGGGGTGCAGCTGACAGTGACCTCGGCCTATCGCAGTTACGACACACAGGTCAGTACTTTCAACTACTGGGTCAAAAAAGACGGTGAAGCGAAAGCGGTGACATACAGCGCCCGGGCCGGACAGTCGGAACACCAGCTGGGCACAACCCTCGATTTTAATATCGATATCTCCGCCGGCGCCGCACAGCACGTCTGGCTGGCGGAGCACGCTCATGAGTACGGCTTTGCCCTGAGCTATCCCCGGGGTGCCCAGGAGATTACCGGATATAAGTTTGAGCCCTGGCACTACCGTTACATCGGGGTCGAGGCGGCGGGGGAATGGAAGGAATCGGGACTGCCGCTATGTAAATATCTGGAGCAGAAACGGTAAAGTGGTAAATTAGGGGCTCCCTTCTGCGGGCTCTGTGTTCCCATAGACATAGTCCAAAACACCGAGGAAAATTGCCCGGGCGATCTCATGGCGGGATGATCCCTTTTCCAGCATCCGGCGATCGTCGGTGTTGGTCATAAAGCCGATCTCCAGGATAATGCCGGGCATGGCGGTCTCATTGAGAAGATAGTAGGCGCTGCTCTCCTGCGGATCCTGATGGACCAGCTGGCCCGGTTTGGCGTCGGTGCTGAAAAGCGGATTGAGCGCATTATGGACCGCCGCGGCGAGGCGTTTGCTCTCCGGATTTCCGGCGCTGTAAAAGGCGATAGGCCCCCTGACAGTGGGATCATGGATGGAATTGACATGAAGACTGATCAGCAGATCGGCCTGTGAGCTGTTGATCAGCTTGACCCGTCCCCGGATGTCACGGCGGTGGCGGGCGAGGCCGCTGTCAGGAAAATGATAACTCAGCTCTTCATCTTTCACCCTGGTGATCATCACCTGCGCGCCGGCCTGCTCCAGCAGGCGGCGCAGCTCCAGCCCCACCTCCAAAACGATCTCTTTTTCCAGCAAGATCGCTTCGTAATGAGTCCCGGAGTCGATTCCGCCGTGGCCGGGATCCAGCGCTACGATGATCCCCTTGATCGGGCTGCCGAAGTAGAGGGAGACAGGGTTTGAGAGGGGGGCCGGATAAACCGCCAGCGCCAGCGCCAGCCCCAGCAGGGCCAGGAAGGGCCAGACAGATGAAGGAAGGGAAATCACGCTGACATTACGGAAAAAGGACACAGCCAACGCCTCTTTTACGGGGGGTGGGGCCGGCGTTGCCGTTGTCGAGAATGGACTGCCCGGCCCGGTGCAGAGCCATGCTAATCTATATGCCGTTCCCGCCGGGCTTAGAATCGGCAATCATTTCTGTACGGGATAAACGGAAGCGGAGCCGGTCTGATTCACTGTCAAGCGTGGCAGCGTTATCTACTGTTGCCCTTTAGGCAACGGGAGCAGGATTTCTCGAAATCAGGCCGAATATAACCCTTCGTCTCTCGTCTCTGAAAAAGAAAAGGGGGAAGGGAAATGATCACGGTAACAGAAGCAGCCGCCCGGCAGCTGAGGGAGATCCTGACGGGTAAAGAGAACCATGCAATCCGCCTTTACCTGAAGGGCGCAGGGTGAGGCGGCCCCCGCCTGGGGCTGGCTCTGGATGAGTCAATCGATGAGGAGTACGATATGGTTGCCAAGATAGATGGGCTTGTGTTTACCTATCGGAAAGGGATCGCTCCATTTGTGAACGGCAAAGCGATCGATTACCAAAGTGGTGTTCACCCTGGTTTCACCGTCACCGCCGCAGAGCCGGACTGTTCAGGTGGCGGTTGCAGCTGCTAAAACAGCTCTGCGCCACGTCTGCGGCAGCTTCGCAAAAAGATCGTGCCGAAATATTGGCCCACCCCGCACCGGTGGGCCGATATTTTACAGATGGGGAGTTGTTTCCCCGGACCGGTGGGGGGGCGTGTGCGCCGCCACCGGGCTACCTGAACGAATCAAGGTTGTTGTTCTTCTCCAGGCCGAAGAGGTCATGCAGCACCCGCACGGCCAGCTCCCCATATTTTGCTTCGATGACGCAGGAGAGACGGATGTCGGAGGTGCTGATCATCTGGATATTGATCCCTTCGTCGGCCAGGGTCTGGAACATCCGGGCGGCGACGCCGGGGCAGTTTTTTATCCCCAGTCCCACCGCGGATATCTTGACGATGCCGTCGTCGGTGGAGAGCTCCCGGGCGTCGATTTTCGGGATGACTTCCTCGACCAGCTCTCTCGCCTTGGTCAGTTCGCTTTTGGGAACAGTAAAGGTAAAGTCGGTGTGGCCGTCGATGCTCGCATTTTGAATGATCATATCCACATTGATATCCGCCTCCGCCAGGGGGGAGAGGATCTGGTAGGCGATTCCGGGGCGGTCGGGGACCCGGATAACGGACAGTTTGGCCTCGTTGTGGCTCAGGATGATACCGCTAATCACTGCACTTTCCATTTCGTTTTCTTCCTCCTCTACGATCCAGGTGCACCGGTCACCGCCAAAAGAAGACTTGATCAGCAGGGGGACCTTGAATTTACGGGCCAGCTCCACGGAGCGGATCTGCAATATTTTGGCGCCCATATCGGCCATCTCCAGCATCTCGCCGTAGCTGATCCGGCGCAGATGGCGGGCCCGCGGGCAGATCGCCGGGTCGGCGGTGTAGACCCCGTCGACATCGCTGTGAATCTCACAGCGGTCCGCTCGCAGCGCTGCGGCCAGCGCCACCGCCGAAGTGTCGGATCCTCCCCGGCCCAGAGTGGTGATATCACCGCCGGGGCTGACCCCCTGAAAGCCGGCGACTATCGGAATAATTCCCCGGGTCAGGGTTTCCTGAAGCTGTTCGGTAGGAAGTTCGACAATGCGTGCCCGCGTATGGTTATAGTCCGTCCGCAGGGGCAGCTGCAGCCCCAGATAGGAGCGGGCGGGAATCTTCATACTTTCAAGGGTGATCGCCAGAAGGGCGGCGCTAACCTGCTCGCCGGTGGATAGGAGAGCATCGAGCTCCCGGGGGGGCTGCACCGCAGTTATCTCAGCGGCCAGATTTAAAAGCCGGTCGGTTTCACCGCCCATGGCCGAGACCACGACCACAACGGAGTGGCCGTTATTCCTGGTCCTGGCAATTATATGGGCGACCCGCCGGAGATGTTCTGCTGTTGCCAGGGAACTGCCTCCGAATTTTTGAACAATTAGTGCCATCGACGATCACACACCTTTGCCTGCGAATGTTCTGCCTGCTTCTGTTTCTACCAGGTTAATGGCTCTATTCTCTCATATGTGTGCAGGGGTGACAAGGGTATTTTCCCCCGGGAGAGGGGGCTTCGGGAGGTGATGGTTACCGCTTTTTCGAACGGGGGGCGGTATCACCGGAGAGCGACTTGACTAAAAAGCGACGCCTGCGCAGGGCTTCAGGTTGGTGGAGAAAACCCAGGCAAAACGGAGGATCCCCCTCCTGCCTGCGGTGCAGGCGGGGATCCTCCGCTCCATAAGCCGATAAAAATCTAAGACCCTAACAGCTCGGTAAAGGCTTCCAATCTGGTCTGAATGGTCCCGGCGGGGGTAAAGCTGTAGTTGTCATCGATAAGCAGCATCGGGTAGTCCGCTTCCTTGAGGTAATCCCGTAAATCCGGGTAATCAAATTTATGGGGATCACAGAATGAGATGATGTAGGCGATCACTCCGTCGATATTATATTCGCGGGCTCTTTCCAGAAGATAGTCGAAACGCGTCAGGCCCGGACCGCGGTCGGTGCGGGGACACTGGAAATTGACGAAGTAATGTTCTTTCAACCCATCGTAAAGATCGCCGGAGATATCGATATCCTTTTCGAAAAGGCGCATACCGATACAGATATCGTCGGCGACAACGTCTCCGCCGGCCTCTTCGATCATCCGGTAGAAGGCGACATCATCGAGCAGGCTGCCCCAGACCAGGATCCGCGGGCGCGCCGGCCCCTCGGGGGTTCTCTTCTCCACTTCCGCCAGCGCTTCGGTCAGCAACCCATTGAAGTCCTCCGGGGGGAGCCATCCGCCGGCCAGCAGCAGACTGAGCATTTCGCTGCCCTTGATCAGCGGGGGGTTCTCCAGCCGGTGGCGGTAAAGTTCACGGATGAGGGCGCGGTTGCGATTGGTCAGCTCGATCTCCCGGCGCAGTTTCTCTTCGGTGACCTTCTCTCCGGTATATTGTTCCAGGCTTTCCTGGAAAAAGATGAACTCACGTTTTAAAAAGCGTTCCGCCCAGGGGGTCACCTGGTGCGGGACATTGAAGAGACGCGAATAGGGGAAAGGATGGTAGTAGGTCCAGATCCCGTAAAGGCGCTGGATCATATCGCAGCTGTGTGGGATAACCAGCCCGTCCAGGAAATCGAGGCGCTTTTTGAGACCCTGAGTGAAGACATTGCGCACATAGGTGCAGCCGTATGGCTCTATGTAGGCATCTGCTTCAGCGGTCGGTTCGCCGGGACGGCCGGTAATCCGGTACGGGATTGCTCCGGCGGCGCTGATGATCTCGGGCGGGGCGAAGCAGCAGAGATAGCCGATTACCGGTTTGCCGCTTTCCCGCCGCAGTTCCTTAACCCGCGCTTCCGGTTGCGAGGCGATCGCTGCCGCGCGAGCCAGCCCTGATAATTTTTGCATTCCTGTGATCTCTCCTTACAGTAAGATATAGCCCGGAGACGCCTTCCGGCCGGCTCGAGCTCAGCGTTTGGCCGCCCTGCCGGCCAGGGTTTCGATAAAGGCGTGCACCCTTGTCTTGATCTGGGCATCGGACCAGAGACGGGGATCAGCCATATCACTTTCAAAAATCAGTGAGGGCACCCCGAACTCCGCCAGACGATTTCGGGTATGGACCTCGCCAAAAGAGACGGCGCGGCATGAGCGGGTCAGGTGCATCACTGCTCCATCGAGGTGGAACTGGTCAACAAATTCCTTAAGAATATCGCTGCCGACAAAACCGCCGAAGACTGCGGGGTTGCAGAGCTCGGGCATGGCCTCGGTTCCATACTCATGCATCCGCACGGTGCGCGCCCAGGCCCGCTCGACGATGGCTTCCAGCGGATCATCCAGCTCCACCTCAAACCAATCGCCGACGTTGTACGTAGACTCCAGAGCCACGACCGCCCCAAGCGATTCAAGATAGTTGAAGAAGCCCAGGTTGAACCAGGGGGGCAGCCCGAACCAGACCAGGCGGTATTTTTCTTCTTCGACGATACCCACTTTGCGCTCGACCCGGTCCTTGACTTCGTGATACATCTCCCGGTAAAAATCGACAGCGTCCTGTTCGCCGACCATATACATCTGCGGGATGATCGCGGAAAAGTAGTCGGTGGAGCCCATGGGGCAGGGGACAGCCTGACGCAGCATCAGCGTATCCCGCCAGTAGGCCAGCGCTTCATGGGAGAGAGCCATGATCTCGCGCAAAAGGTCCAGATCCAACTTTTTGCCCGTGTGCCGCTCCAGAAATTCAACCTGGCCGTGCAGGTCTTCGCGCAGCAGATCCTTGTAATGAGCGGCGATGCGGGGGTCGTGGGGATCGACATCCCAGGGCGGGGCCAGGGGATCGCTGCTGTAGACGGGGACATCGAGAAAACGGGTGGCGATGGCCTGGAACCACTTGTAGCGCGGTTCACAGAGAAATCCCGATCCTAAAAGCATGGTCGGGTTGCCCATTCCGCCGGGCATGGGCGATTCCTCGGGAGGTTCCCCGGCTTCGATCCAGCGCTTGCAGTAGCCCATCGTATTGGTGACATAGGTGCAGAGCTCCGGAGAGTAGCCGTCTCCTTCGGCTGTTTTAATAAAATCGGGGGCGACAAGGCGGCTGGCACAGAGGGTGCCGAAGTTTTCCGGCCATTCCCAGAGCAGGTCAAACGCCTTCAACAGCTCCGGCGGCACTCCGACCATACACCAGGCCAGCGGCTCATTGCTGAAGCGCCTTTCGAAGGTGCGCATAAAGAAGCGCGGCAGCATATCTTTCATTTTACGGGTGGTCTCCAGGTGGCGTTTGGCACGCTTCATCTCACTGGAGGACATAGGCTGGACCTCCTTTTTTGTTTAACGGAAATTTCGATACTTTAAGAAGATTCGCCTTGGGTTCTGCTAAATCCTGCCGGTCTCACGGCATTCCCCCAATTCGGCATTTCCCGGAGCTGCCCTCCTGCAAGCGGACCCAATGGGGGTGCTGAAAAGCTGTTGACAGCAACTTCCATAGATGATAGCGTAGATGCAGCCATGCAACAGCATCAAAAGCGAAGGGAAGAGGAACAGGGTTGAACAAGCTTAAATTGGGGCTTCCGGCAGGAAGTTTGCAAGAATCGACCATGGAGATCTTTAAGAAGGCGGGCTACAATATCAGTATCGGCGAGCGTTCATACTATCCTTACATAGACGATGACGAGATCGAATGCGTTTTGATCCGCGCCCAGGAGATCGCCAAATATGTTGCCGAAGAGGTTCTCGATGTCGGGCTCACCGGCAAAGACTGGATTGTCGAGACCGGGGTCGAGGTCAAAGAGATGGCCGAGCTGGCTTTTTCCAAAAGGGGCCTGCGGCCGGTGCGCCTGGTGCTGGCGGTGCCCCGGGATTCGGCGATAAACACTGTTGCCGATCTTGAGGGGAAGCGGGTGGCCACGGAGCTTGTGGAGACCACCAGGCGCTATCTGCAAGGTCAGGGGGTCAGCGCAACGGTGCTCTTCTCCTGGGGGGCGACGGAGGTCAAGCCGCCTCTTCTGGCCGATGCCATCGCCGAGCTCACCGAAACAGGGCGTTCTCTGAAGGCAAACAACCTGCGGGTGATCGAAACCATTCTGGTGTCCACCCCGCGGGTGATCATGAATGAGGCCAGCTGGAGCGATTCCTGGAAAAGGAAAAAAGTGGAGCATATGATCACCCTGCTGCGGGGAGCGCTGCTGGCGGAGCAGAAAGTTATGCTGAAGATGAATGTACACCGCGACAATCTGGAGAAAGTTATCGCCAGCCTGCCGGCTCTGCGCAAGCCGACCGTCTCCACCCTCAGCGAGGACAAGTGGGTGGCGGTGGAAAGCGTCGTCGAGGAGAAGACCGTCCGTGACCTGGTCTACAAGCTGAAAGAAGCGGGAGCCGAGGGGATTGTGGAATTTCCACTGAACAAAATTATCCCCTGAGCCCCTCGGGGGAATTTACCCGGATCACCGGAAATTCTGCTGAATAAAGGGTATTTTAACAAGTTGACGGTGCCGGCGCCGGTCGTGATATAATTTGTGGTGATCAAACGGTCAGAGATGCACTTACTTTTGATAGAAAAGAGGTTCCCGATATGGATACAATGGAGAAGAAGAGGGAGAGCGCTTTTCTAAAACCGCAAAACATTATTTTGGCGGTTTTGGCTCTGGTGATCCTGGGGGCGGCGGCGGTGATTATCTCCATGCAGTTCAACCCGACTGTTGCGGTGGTCAACGGGAAGAAGATCAAGCGCAGCGAACTCTACGAGGCGATGTATACAGAGGGCGGCAAGGAGACCCTGGAGGGCCTTGTTTTCCGGCAGCTGATCATACAGGAAGCCAAAAAATGTGGTGTTACAGTCAGCGACGAGGAGATCGATGCGGAGATCGACACCGTTATCGGCGAGCATTTCATGGGGGCGAAAGAACAATTTGACTCCTTTCTGGCGCAGCAGGGCTATTCTTTGCAGATGATCCAGGACAATGCCCGGATCAATATTATGGCCAGAAAGATTGTCGAAGCGGACCTCGAGATCAGCGAAGCCGATGCCCTTGAATATTTTAATGAAAACAAGGAAAATTATGATATTCCCGAAGAGGTCAGGGCACGCCATATCCTCGTGAAAACCGAGGAAGAAGCCCTGGAGGCGATCTCCCGCCTGGAGAAAGAGGAAGATTTCGCCGAGCTGGCCAAAGAGCTTTCCACAGACCCCGGATCGAAGGATCAGGGCGGCGATCTGGGTTTCTTTCCGCGGGGACGGATGGTCAAGGAGTTCGAGGAGGTTGCCTTTGCTCTCGGCGATGGTGAGAGAAGCGAACCGGTAAAGAGCACCCACGGTTACCATATCATCGAGACCCTTGAGCGCAAGGAAGGGCGCGCGGTGACCTATGAAGAGGTCGCGGAAAAGGTTAAGGAGGAGATCAGGGGGGAGAAGGTGCCCCTGTTGATCCATGAACTGATCGAGCGGTTGGAAAAAGAGGCGGTCATCGATTATCGCGATTAAATCCGCCTAAACAGTGTCCCGGAAAAAGAAAGCACCCGGAGAGCCCGGGTGCTTTCTTGTGCGCAGCGCTGCGCTTGAAGGGGGTTAATGTTTCAAAAATTTCGAGGGGACCAGTTTATCCTGAATATCCATCATCCGATCGTTGAAGGTGATGGCGTAACTGTCGCCGGCTCCGATGATCTCCACGCAGCCTTCTACAACGGCCTCGACAAACGGTTTGCCGCTCAAGATGGCGATGCAGCCGGCGGGATTGGGGAAGCTGAGCAGAACGAAGGGGCTTTTTCTGGAATAGACCCCCCGGCCCGCCTTGGTCTGACCGTACTTCACCCTTAAGTAAGCGCCAATTTCGGGATAGATCTCTTTTCCGTCAACGATGGTCGGACCAACTTTGAACTGATAGATTCTATCGGTTTGCTTTTCGGTCCATTTTACCATGGGCTCATAGCCTGATTTTGTGGCCCGGGACATGGCCGTGGTGATCATGTAGAGTGACATTTTGACCTTGAGATATTGTTCAAACGGTTCATCGACGCCGGGAACGAAATCGGGCATCATTTTCATCAGCGACAGCATCAGGAACAGAAAGCTAAAGAAGCCTTTTGTAAACATGTTTTTCAGGACAGAAGGGACGATGCCCATCATCTCCAGCGGTGTATTCCCCTTGAATACGCCGAGCAGGCTCTCAATGCTCTTAAAGTGCATCCGGATCACTTTGATCTCACCGAAAGCGCCGCTATAGACTCCTTCATACACTTTGAAGCGTTGGCCTTCGGCGATCGCCTTGGCCCTCTCTTCAGTCAAGAAAACCAGATGTGCCGCCAGAGGGTTTTCCGCATCTTTTGCTTTAAATTCAACGACAAGATTAAGGTTCTCAAATTTTTTGACAAACTTAGGATCCTCTGTCAGAGGAATCCTCATCGCCGGGAAAGCGGCCCGTAAAAACAAGCGCGCGGCCAACACGTCCTCTGCACTGGCTTTGTTCATCTTTGGCCTCCTCAATCTTCATCGGTCCAGTCTTCGTCCGCTTCGATCTCTTTTCCGAGAAGTTCCCTTATGGTTTCGGCAATTCCCGTTGAGTCCAATTTATATCTGGCATAGAGATCTTCCGGGAATCCGATAACGCTGTATTCGTCCGGGATGCCAACCTTGGTGAAAGCGCAGGCTTTTCCACTTTCCGCAATGACGGAGGCAACGGCATCCCCCAGCCCGCCGATGATATTGTGCTCCTCCACGGTGACGATCCTTCTGGTCTCCAGCACTGCTTGAACAATGATCTCCCGGTCAATGGGTTTGATGGTGTGCATATTGATCACTCTGACGGAGATACCGTCATCTTCCAATTCCCTGGCGGCATCCCGGGCCTGGAGAACAGGAATGCCGCAGGTGATGACGGTGATATCTGAACCCTCCTTTACGGTAATGGCTGTGCCGATTTCAAACGCAAAGTCTTCATTCTCATGCAGGGGCGGTTCAAATCCCCGGCCCACCCTCATGTAAAAGGGCCCCGGAATATCAATGCAGGCGCGAACCGCTTTGGCCGTCTCCCAACCGTCTGCAGGCACCACCACGGTCATATTGGCCAGTGCGCGCATCACTGCCAGATCTTCAGTGGCATGGTGGGTTGTTCCGGCAGTACCGAAACTGAGGCCGCTGTGGGTGGCGATGATCTTCACCGGCAAATTCTGGTAGGCAATATCTGTTCTGACCTGCTCTGCGGCACGCAGTGAAGCGAAGGTGGCAAAGGTTGAGGCGAAGGGAATTAAGCCCGTTGCGGCCAGTCCCGCGGCGATCCCAAAAAGATTCTGTTCGGCCACGCCCACGTTGAACATTCTTTCGGGAAACTTATCCCCGAATATGCCAATGTTTGTGGATTTCGCCAGGTCGGCGGTGAGCCCCACTATTTTATCGTTTCTCTCTCCCAAATCAGCAAGCACCCGTCCATAGATCTCTTTTGAGGTCATCTTGTTGGCATCATGGACCGTCCAGACGGTTCCGGCATCTTTACCCATCGTCGGCTCCTCCTTTTCCGATGGAATCCTTAGAGCGCCTCAATGTCGGCCAAAGCCTCTTTGTACATTTCGACATCCATGGCTCCGTAGTGCCACTCAACTGCACCCTGGAATCTTTTTACCCCGAAGCCCTTTTTTGTCCTGGCGATTATGCAGACGGGTTTTTCTTTTTCTCCCCAGGCTTCCGCCAGAGCCTTGTCTAGCTCGGCCAGATCATTGCCGTTGCATCGGATCACCTTGAATCCGAAAGCCTCGTATTTTTTGTCCAAAGGTTCAAGGGACATGATCTCTTCGGTATTCCCGTCGATGGAGAACTGGTTGCGATCGACGATGGCAATGAGATTGTTTAATTGGAAATGGCTGGCGGCCATGGCGGCTTCCCAGATACTGCCTTCATTCTGCTCGCCGTCGCCCATCAAAACCACCACTTTGGTGTCCAGGTTCTGATAGCGGTCGCCCAGAGCCATACCCACACCAATTGATAGTCCATGGCCCAGTGATCCGGTGGAAGCGTCGCAACCGCTGATCTTGCCGGCATCGGGGTGCATTCCGTAAGCGGATTCGTAATGGTTAAATGATTCGAGCGACTCCATGGGGACAAATCCTTTCATGGCCAAACAGGGCACATAAGCGAGAGCGGCGTGCCCTTTGCTGAGAACAAACTTATCTCGTTCGGGCATCGCCGGTTTTTCGGAATCCACATGGAGATACTTGAAATATAGTGCGGTGAAGATATCCGCACTGCTCAGAGATCCACCAAAATGACCGCTCCCGGCAGATTTGGCTGTTTTGAGGATGTTGAGCCGCAGCTCTTTTGCCTTTGCCTTGAGCTCTTCCACAGAAACGTCTTTTGGCATTTTCGCCTCGCCCTCCTTCAGGAAATGAGATAATCTTGCGGAGAGATCAGTGTGTCGCCGAGAACCCGGCCAGTGATTGCGCCGGCGGTACACACAGGGTTTCCCCGGGGATCCCCCGCTGGAGAAAAGTTTGCCCGCCGCTGCGGCTGCGGTTCACCGCATTTCTCCGGCAAGGGTTAAATCTCCCTTTTCACCACCTTGATCGCTGCTTCAGCGTGATTCAGGGTCTCTTCGATATCTTCTTGCTCATGCGCCGTCGAGATGAACCAGTTGTGGTGGGGGTGGAAGAAGGAGCCTCTTTTGGTTACCTCGGAGCAGAAGATCTGCTGCCAGTAGAAATCGCGGTCTTCAGTGAAGCGCATGAACGGGATCGCCGGGGGACCGGAAAAGGTTACCTCGAGTCCATATTGGCGGCCCAGCTCTTTGAGCCCGTCACCCAGCAGCGTTCCCGTCTCCTTCATCCTCCCGGGAGCATCTGTTCTTTCCAGCTCGCTTAGTGTGGCCAGAGCAGCGGCCATCGGCACCTGGGAGGTCCAGAAGGAGCCGGTGAAGAAAACCTTCGAAGCGGCATTCATCAGCTCCCGGCGCCCGACGCAGGCCGACAGGGCGTACCCGTTGGCGATGGCTTTACAGTAGCAGCTGAGATCGGGCTCAAAACCGAAGTAATCGCCGGAGCCTTTCATGCTGAGGCGGAAACCGGCGCGAACATCATCCAGGATCAGGACAATCCCTTCGCGGCGGCAGATCTGCTCGATGCCCTTCCAGTAGCCGGCGGCGGGCATGATCTGGTCGCCAAAATTGATATGGTGATAGGGCTGGGCGATAAAACCGGCGATATCGCCCCGGTGCTCTGCAACCACTTTTTCGAATTCATCGAGGTCGTTCCAGTCCACCTGGATGATCTGATAATGATCTTCGGGGATAATTCCACCAAAACCGAGCGCCGTGCACCAGGGGGCGACGCCGTGATAGTGACCGCGCACCATGACGATCTTTTTGCGATTGGTGTGGGCTCGTGCGGCCAGGATGGCGTAGGTGGTCATATCGCCGCCGTTTTTTCCAAAAAAGGCCCAGTCGGCGGTGGGGATCAGCTCCACCAGGCGCTCGGCCAGCTCGATCATGACCACTCCGGGATGGGTGGTGCAATCGGCCAGGGCCTGCTGAGTCGCCGCCGCCGAATCGACCGTCTTATTGCGGTAACCGAGGACCATCGGTCCGAAAGCGCACATATAATCGATCATCTCATTGCCGTCTACATCGAGATAGCGGCACCCTTTGGCTTCGGCTGTGTAGTAAGGAAATGAACCGGGCACGGTAATCGTGGGCGAAAAGTGGCCGTAGATTCCTCCCGGAATGGTCCGGGCGGCCCTGTGGAAAAGCTCCATCGATTTATCAAAACTGTATATTTTTTCGGCCTTGCTCATGACCTCATTCCTCCTTGTCCACTGTGGCTTTACCTAATCGGAAAGGTAGAAGGCCAATCTGTCCATCAGGGGGTTAATCCCTTCCAGCAGGGGAATAAACCCGCGCAGTCTGACCCGGCCCCCTCCGACAGCGGCAAAAGTATCGAGATTGCCCTGGAAGGTATCCCAGGCCGTCTGCAGATCACTGAATTCAAGGACAGCATTCGGCTTGTCGGCAGGCCCGCGCTGTGCTTCAAAGAGGCCGCCGGCAATCTTGAGGTGGGCGGCGGGGTCGCCGCCGGCTATTCGCATCTCCACCGTGCCGTCCGGCAGATTCAGGGCTATGGGCCTCGTTTCAGGGTCATGCTCGCCCACCACCTTGATCCCGAAAGCCATGGCAAAAAGGGTTATCCGGACACAGAAAGCAAAAGTCCCGGGGTCGCCAAGCTGCTCCGGGCCCGGTTTCAAGTAGTGCTCCAGCCTGCCCAGGACTTTGTCGACCTGCATCAGCTGCTTTGCTTTGAAGATGCCGGGCAGGTTTGGTGTGGGATTTTTCTCTGTTTTACCCTGAAAAACTTCGTTGAGAAAGGCGGAGTCCCTGAAGGTCAGGGCAGGGGTGAATCCGCTGAATGATCCGCAGCGGGCCGTCACCGTTCCTTTTTTGAAAATCAGGGTGGTTGTCGCACCGCCTTCGGCGAGGCGGAATTGCAGGGGAAAATCCCAGGTCGCGATAGTTTCCCGGACGGCGGCATCGTGGGCGGCGATATCTTGGAGAAGGGGAAGGATGGCCTCCAGATGCAAACGCGCCAGCACCATGGATTGCTCCCGGTTCACTTCCATCACCTTCTTTCAAAAATAATCGGTTCCAAATCCGCACAAAAGCGACTTTCTTTAAAATTCGCTAAATTGCAATAATGTTCCTGCCTATGACACAGCAGCAATCGTTTAAATGTTTGCCTGAAGGGGTGGCTTGGTTACAGCGAGCTCTCGCTTAACCGGTCGAGGTATTGCCGCACCTGCTGCATGGCTGTGTAATTGGGCAGGATGATCACTTTATCGCCGGGTGCGGCCTGGGCGACGGTCCGGTGCAGAGCCCGCGGCAGGGCTGCTTCTGCGGTGATCACGGCTCCGGCAAAGCCCGCTTTTTTTAGACGGCGGGCCAGCTCCGAGACTCCCGTTCCGGAAAGGGTTATGGCGGCGATGTGAGCGCGGGCGGCAGCCAGCCGTTCAAAATCTGTTTCCCAAAGCCAGGAGAGGTCGGCGCCGTCGGCGGGGTGGTCGTTGATGGCGATGAGCAGGTGAAGGCGCTGTCCTTGCACCTGCGCCGGATCGAGCAGGGTGGCGAGCACCTGATTTGCCCCTGCCGGGTTTTTGATCAGGGCGATGAGCAGCTCCCGCGAAGCGACCTGCCGGTGCTCCATTCTGCCGGAGGGGGGCTCCGCTTTGCCGAGCGCGTCCTTGATGGCAGAATCCGGCAGGGCAACCGCCGCTGCAGCCGCCGCGGCGGCAAGGGCGTTGTAGAGGTTGTAGATCCCCGGAAGGGGCAACACCGCCTCCAGGGGACGGCCGCGCAGGCTCATGATCATGGTGCTGCCCGTTTCGGGGTTGGGCTCAAAGTGGCGCAGTTTGTATTCCGGTTCCGGCCGGTGAAAACCACAGTAAGGGCAGCGGTAGCGGCCCAGATGGGCAAAGTAGATCCGGGTGTACTGCAGCTCCCGGCAGCAGCGGGGGCAGGGCGGCATCGATTTTTCCGCCGGGGTGAGGTCGGCGGCGGCGTAAGAGGGCAGGTCAAGGCCGAAGCAAAGAGTTTTCCGAGCCCCTCCGTCGAGGGAGGCGACGAGGGGATCATCCGCATTTAACAGGAGCAGCGCTTCCGGGGGCAGAGCCGACACCCCTTTCTGGAGCGCCGCCCGGACCTGCTCAACCCCGCCGAAACGGTCCAGCTGATCCCGGAAAATGTTGGTGATCACTGCCAGGTGGGGGCGCAGGCTTTTGCTCAGCGCCGGGAAAGCGCCCTCGTCGACCTCCAGGATTGCGCTCTCCCCGGGAAGCTGTCCCTGCCAGGTGGCCGCTTCGATGAGGGTGGAGGCGATTCCCCAGGCCAGATTGGCGCCCGCTGCGTTGTGGATGCAGGGGCGGCCGCCTCCTTTGCAGATTGCCGCCAGCAGCGAGGCGGTGGTGGTCTTGCCGTTGGTTCCGGTGATGACAGCGGCTCCTGCAGTTAGCTGTCCGGAAAGAAACGAGATCAGCTCCGGTGAAATCATCAGGGCGGCTCTCCCGGGCAGGGTCGTGCCGCCTTGCTTGAGCAGGCGGGTCGTTCCGATGAGCGTTTTGCCCAGGAAGACGGCGCTGCGATTGCGCCAGCCGGCCCGGCCGGTGGAAGGGTCCCTCTGTGCTCTGGTCAATCTCCAGTCCCCTTTTGGAAAAATGGTGCGGCAGCTGTTGTGCCGCTCTGCTCACCGGATTGTCAATTTACTTCGCTATTGCTAGTTTATGCCCGGCCGGGGGCTATTATCAGTCTGCCGGCCCGGAAGTGCACTCTTTTAATATGCCCCTGTTTATGGTTTAATGGAGTCGTGCTACCGGGCGATGCTGCGCACCAGGTCGTTGCGGGTGACGATGCCGCGAAGTCTGTTTTCCCCGTCGACAATGGGCACCCGGTTAACCTGGTGCCGGCTCATCAGTCCGGCGATGGCCAGGATGGCGGTATCTTCGCCGGCTGTGTGCACCTTTCTTTTCATCAGCCGGCTGACGGTTGTTTGCGCCAGCAGATCGATGCCCCGCTTGATCGAGGTCAAATCCTTAATCTCCGCATGGGGGGAGATCCATCCGGAGAGGTCGAACAGGGGGACCACGTTCTCTTTTTGGGCATAGTTAATGATATCGGTGTTGGAGATAATGCCGACGAGAGTCCCGTCGGCTTCGGTAACGGGAAGACCGCTGATATTGTGTTTGGCCATTATCGCGAGGGCTTCCTGGAGAGTTTGCTGCTTGGCGATGCTGAAAACAGCGGCAGTCATGATTTCTCTAGCAGTTAAGGTCATTGTTTTAAACCTCCACAGTAAAAATTAACAGGAGTTGACCTGAATCTTATTCGCTAAAGGGGGAGGGGGTTCCTGCTTGCGGGGGGCTTTCGCGGGAATACGGCAAAGGAAGGGAGAACTATGTTTGCTAAAAAATTGACGGCGGCCAGCGAAGTGGCCCGGGGGGAGAGACCGGCTGAGCTGATGCTCCGGGGAGGCCGGGTGCTCAATATCTTTACCCGGGAAATAGGGGAGGCCGATCTGCTCATCGAGGGCGGGATGGTGGCGGCGCTGGGAACGGATTATCCGGCGGGAGAGAGGGTTATCGACCTCGCGGGCGGTTACATTATCCCCGGGCTCATCGATGCCCATATTCACCTGGAAAGCACCCTCCTTCTACCGGCGCAGTTTGCCGCTGTGGTGCTGCCTCACGGGACCACTGCTGTGATTGCCGATCCCCACGAGATCGCCAACGTTCTCGGTGAGGCGGGGGTGCATTATATGCTCGAAGCGGCGGAGAAGCTGCCTCTCGATCTCTTTTTTATGGCGCCCTCATGCGTTCCTTCCACGGATATGGAGACCGCCGGGGGGGAGCTTAATCCGGAGCAGGTGGAGCGGCTGCTGGATCATCCGCGGGTGCTGGGGCTGGCGGAGATGATGAATTTCCCGGGAGTGATCCATGGTGATGAAGCGGTTGCGGCGAAGATAGCGGCGGCGCGGCGGCGGGGGAAGCCCGTCGACGGGCATCTGCCGGCGATGGGGGGAAGGGCTCTGCAGGCCTATCTGGCTGCGGGTATCTCCACCGATCACGAAGCTGTCTCCGCGGCTGAAGCGCTGGAGAAGGTCGGCAGGGGGATGCGGGTAATCATTCGCGAAGGTTCCGCTGCCCGCAATCTCTCTGCTTTGCTTCCCGCGGTCAGGGCGGCGGGAAGCCGCTGGTTTATGTTCGGTACCGACGACAAGGAGGCGGCGGAGCTGCTTGCCGCCGGCCATATCGATGAGATCCTGCGCCGGGCGGTGGCGCAGGGATTGGATCCCTTTGCTGCGGTGGAGATGGCGACGCTCAATCCGGCGCTGCATTATGGTCTGAAGCGACGCGGGGCGGTGGCTCCGGGATACCGGGCCGATCTGGTTGTGGTCGACGATCTGAAGGGTTTTCGGGTTCGGTTGGTGCTCAAAGACGGCCGGGTGGCGGCCCGGGAGGGGGCCCCCGCGGTGGAGATACCGGCTCACCCGCCGGGGGAAGCGCTTCTTCGGACAGTCCGCCTGGCGCGGGAGATGGGGCCGGACGACTTCGCGATGGCGGCCGGGCCCGGGGCGGTCCCGGTCATCGGGATCGTCCCGGAGCAGATTATCACAGAGAAACTTTTCCTTGAGCCCCGGCGCGATGAAAAGGGGTTGGTGCAGGCTGATCCGCAGCGCGATATCGTCAAGGTGGCCGTGGTTGAGCGCCACCGGCGGAGCGGACGGATTGCCCTGGGTTTGCTCCGGGGGCTGGGACTGCGCCGGGGCGCGATCGCCTCCAGCGTGGCGCATGATTCCCATAATATCATTGTCGCCGGGGTCAGCGAGAGGGCCATGGCGGCGGCGGTCAATGCTCTGGCTCGCAGCGGGGGCGGTTTTGTCGTGATCGATGAGCCTGCCGGACCGGCTGCTCTGCTGCCCCTGCCGGTGGCCGGATTAATTTCTCCGGAGCCCGCTGCCAGGGTGGCCGCAGCTCTGGAGGAGGTCACCGCGGCGGCGCATGCTCTCGGAGCGGTGCCGGCTCAGCCGTTTCTGACGCTATCCTTCCTCGCTCTGCCGGTAATTCCGCATTTAAAGATCACCGACCGCGGTCTTTTCGATGTCGACAGCTTCAGCTTCATTCAGCTCTAGTGCGGTGCTATCAGGACAAACTGTCAGCGCGGACGGCGGCGGGTTGAACAACTTTGGGGAAGCTGTTAAAATTTAACCGGAAACAAAACATTCCCTCAATATTTGGGGGCTTGCCCGTGAATGGATTTGGCGAAAGTGAGTTTGGTTAGACTTGTCGATGATCGGGAAAATATCCGCCGGGCCGGCGAGATGGGCGCCGGCTTTGCAGAGTTGACCCGGAAAAAGAAAGTGCTGCTGAAAGCGATCTGGTGATCGGGGACGAAGTGCTCCCGTATCCCAAGCATGGGGTGATGACAACAGCAGTTGTTGCTGACCCGGTGATGCCGGGGAACCGCTTGACAAGGTCCCGGACCGCTCCGGAGGAGCGCTACAAGAATCAGCCGTAGCTCCGGGGGGCAGCATTTCAAGATCTCCGCAGAATAAAGAGGCGCTATTGCCGTAAGGAGGGTGCCGCGGATGACCCGAACCAGAGCAAAAGATTTGTTCCCTGTTCCCGATCTGATGAAAGCACGCCGGATTCTCTGTGTGCAGGCGCATCCTGACGATGGCGAGCTCGGCGCCGGGGCGACGGTGGCCAGGCTGACCCGGGAGGGGGCGGCGGTCATCTATCTTACCGTGACCGACGGCGGCGCCGGCACGCGAGATCCGGCGGTGCGCCCGTCAGAGCTGGCCGCCATCCGCCGCCGGGAAAGCGAAGAAGCTGCCGCCCTGCTCGGGGTGACCGAGATGATCTGGCTTGATTTTCCGGACAGCGGCTGCCCGGAGCTGCGCGCAGTGCGCGAAAAAATATTTGAAACGGTGCGGCGGGTGCGCCCCGCTGTGGTGATGGTGATGGATCCGTGGCTGCCCTATGAGGCTCATACCGATCACCGTATCACCGGCCTGGCGGCGGCGGAAGCTGTTTTGCTGGGTGGATATCCCCATGTCTGTCCCCGTGATCAGGCGGCAGGCCTGGCCCCGCATGGGCCGGAGGCAATCGCCTTCTACGGCACCTCCCGGCCGAACACCTTCATCGATGTAACGGCGACCTGGCCCCGGAAGCTGGAGGCTTTGTCCAAACACCGGAGCCAGTTTCCTCCGGAAAAACTGAAGACGATCAGCGATTACCTCACCTTGAAGGCGCGCGAGCATGCTGCCGGCAGGGGTTTTGAGTTGGCCGAAGCGTTCAAGGTTCTGACGCCGTTCCAGCTGCATTTTTTCGAAGACGCCTGGCGGTGCTAGCCGCTGCTTTTCCCCCTGCCCGGTTGCCCTAATATTCTTCTCCCCTCTGTCGGGGTATACAGAGGAGGGGATTCCATTTCTCCTTTTCCCGTCATATGGTAGAAGCGTCTCCCGGGCACATGATTTTCCCCGCCCCTGATACGAAAGAATGAGGCGGCGGTGCTCTCCGGCTCCCTATTGGATGTATGAACATCTTATTTTGCCCTAGGCTATAGAGTACAGTAACCGTGCTGCTGTTAGCTGAAGGAGGAAGAAAGATGTTCGTGGTGATGTTTCGGACACTGATCCTGTTTGCTCTGGTGATCGTCTCCATGCGGATCATGGGGAAACGGCAGATCGGCCAGCTGCAGCCGTACGAGCTGGCGGTGCTGATCATGGTCTCCGCGCTGGCGGCGGTCCCCATGGAGGATATCGCCATTCCCCTCTTCTACAGCATCATTCCGATCACCCTGCTCGTTGTCTTCCAGGTGTTCACCTCCTATGCCGCCCAGAGAAGCGAAAAGGTGCGCTCAGTGGTCTGCGGCCGGCCGAGCATCATCATCCAGAACGGCGAGATCATCGAGTCGGAGCTGCGCTCGATGCACCTGAATATAAACGATCTGCTGGAGCAGCTGCGCATCTGCGGCTATCCCAATATCACCGAAGTCGAGTTCGCCATCTTTGAGACAAACGGCGACCTCAGCATCATTCCCAAGTCGCAATGCCGCCCGCTGCAGCCCCGCGATCTGCAGATCGAGACGCAATACGAGGGCGTGCCTCACCCGCTGATCGTCGACGGCAATATCAATCATGAGAATCTGGGCAAAACCAATCTGGATCTGCTCTGGCTGCAAAATGAGGTCAAGAAGCTGGGAGTTGACGACCCCAAAGATGTTCTTTTTGCCAGCCTCGATACGGAGGGGCAGCTTTTTGTGCAGAGAAAGGAGGAACCGGGAACTCCGTGAAAAGAATATGGCTTGCCGTTATTCTTCTCCTGGTCGTTCTGACCGGATCGGTGGCCTTGTTTCTTTACACCGATGCGCAGCACGATCATCTTCAGGAGCAGTTGCAGCGGATTCACCTGGCTGCAGAAGATGAAGATTGGGGGCAGGCGCACCGGGAATCGGAGCAGCTGAAGGAGATCTGGAGCCGCACCGATGCCTCCTGGACCCCGATCATGGATCACCGCCAGGTGGATCGCCTTGATGAATCGCTGACCCGGGTGGGGAAGCTGGTCGAGATGCGCAACCGGGAGGAACTTTTGATCGAGATAGCCGTGGCGATGCGCACGGCCAAGAGGATCAAGGAAACCGAGCTGCCTTCGCTGAGAAATATCTTTTAACCGCTCACCGAGCAGCGGGGAAAGCGGTCCGGGGGGCGATCCGTTTCTCCGCCCTGCCGAAGCGTTAAAGCCCCATCAGCAGGCGGGCGAACTGGAAATAGATCAGGAGCCCGACGGCGTCGGCGATGGTGGTAATCAGGGGGGAAGAGAAGACGGCGGGATCCAGCCCCAATTTTTTTCCGACGATGGGCATAATTGCCCCGAGCGTGGAGCTGACCGTGATAATGACCAGGATCGTCGCAGCCACGGTAAGGCCCAGATTTACCGAGCTGTCCAGCATCATCGCCCGCAGGAAGGTGATGCCGGCCATCGGCAGAGCCAGAACCAGTCCCAGGCGCATTTCCCGCCAAACCACCTTGACAAAGTCGCTGCCGCGGATCTCCCCGACGGACATGGCCCGGATGACCAGAGTCGAGGTCTGGGTGCCGGCGTTCCCGGCGGTGTCGACTAAAAGGGGGATGAAAAAAGAGAGGGCCACGACCTGGGTGAGCAGACTTTCGTAGTGGCGCAGGATATTCCCGGTAAACGCTTCGGCGACAAAGAGCACCAGCAGCCAGACAATTCGCTTGCGGAAAAAGGTGCCCATTCCTGTTTTCAAATAGGGGGTCTCCACCGGCCCGCTTCCACCGAGCAGATGGATATCCTCGGTGGCCTCTTCTTCGATTACGTCGATGATATCATCGACGGTGAGAACGCCCACCATCTTGCCGGCTCTGCTGATCACGGGCAGGGCGGTCAGGTCGTAACGGGCGACCAGCTGAGCAGCCTGCTCCTGATCCAGTTCTGCAGGAACGGTGATCAGTTTGCGGATCATGATCTTTTCCAGACGGGTGGCCGGATCGGCCAGGATCAGCTGACGCAGGGAGAGCACTCCGTCGAGCTCCCCCAGGTGGCCCAGGATATAGATATAATTGTAGAACTCCGCCGTCGAGCCGATCTTGCGCAGGTGTGAAAGGGCCTGCTCCGCGCTCCACCAGCTGCGGGCGGCGATATAGCCCACCGTGGCCAGGCTGCCGGCACTGTCTTCCGGGTAGGACATCTGTTCGCGAATCTGAGTGCGAAAAGGCTCCTGGAGCAGCGCAACCAGCTGCTCGGTTTGCAGGGGGTGAAGTGCCGTAAAGAGCTCCACGATCACGTCGCTGGACATCACGTTGAGGATGCCGGCGGTAATGTCGCGCTTCAGATGATCCAGAAAACGATATTGCTCCACCGGCTCGAAATGTTCCAGCGTCTCCGCCGTTGTCTCCGGGGGAAGCGCGGCTAAGAGAAGGAGCTGTTCGCCGGTGGTGAGGTTGCTCAGCAGAATTGAAAGATCATAAGGTTGCAGTTCCCCGGTCAGCTCCCGAATGGTTTCGGGAGGGGCTTGCTCTGTTAATAGGCTGCGGATCTGATCCAGAAAAGAGATGTCAACAATGGGCATGGAAGGACCTCCTTGGCAGGGTTTAGCGGCGGTAACGCTGCTTTAATAAGTAATCCGGATCGATTGCAACTAGGAATAGGGATATCTTCCGTCTCCACAACCCCACCTCCTTCCCCATCGTCACGATGGTCTGATCATATTCTTTTTTTTGGGAAATGGCAAGTGCGCGGACAGCCAACAAAAAAGCAACCCTTCAAGAAGGAGGGTTGCCTGGTGCGCCCGCAGGGATTCGAACCCCGACTTCAGGCTCCGGAGGCCTGCGTGATATCCCTTTCACCACGGGCGCCTGCAGTGGCTGCATCAAAAATGATAACACTTCAGCCCGGTGAAGTCAAACCGGCGGGCGGCGGGAAAAAGGCTCCCCGGCCACATCGATCTGCGGTAAATGGGCACCATATAAACATATGACGGTAGACAGTGCGAGGGGCGGGTGGTGCGGGTGGATCCGGGGAAATCTGGCCGGGGAACCGGTGAAAAGAAGCTGTTCTACTTGAGCGGCCCTGCCGCCGGCGGCATGCGCAGCCATCTACAGCAGCTGCTGCGCCGCTTCAGTCGGGATCACATCATCTATCTGGGAGCGCCGCCGGAAAACAGTTACCCGGAAATGGCCGCCCTTCCGGAAGGTTCTTTCTTCGAGCTGGCGCTGGCCGGGGGAGATTTCCCGGGCGGTGTGCTGCACAGTTTTCAGCGTCTTTGCCGGGCGCTGCGGACGATCAATCCGCTGCTGTTGCATATCCACGGATTCAGGGCGGCGCTGTTTGGTCTTCCGGCGGCGCGTCTGGCCCGGGTTCCCGCTCTGGTTACGGTGCATGGCCGCCCTGCTCACCGGCTTTGGCAAAACCTTGCCGCTGTCGGCAGACTGCCGGGAGCGATGGAGGCCCACTATATCGCCGTCTCTTGCGCGCTGGCCGCTGAACTGGCCGGCCGGGGGATTCCGGAGGAACAGATCAGCGTGATCCACAACGGGATCGAGCCGGCCCTTTTTGAAAGCGCGGCGGCGGAGCGTTTTTCAAGGCAGTGGTGGAGAGATCGGCTCACCGTCGGTGCGGCAGGTTACTTTGATCGCCGGAGAGAGCTCTCCTGTTTTGTGGAAGCCGCTGCAGTCCTGGCGCCTCTTTTTCCGCAGATGCGCTTTCTGCTCTTTGGCGAAGGGCCCGGCCGCGCGGCTCTGGAAAAGCTGGTGCGGCAGCGGGGGCTGGGCGGTCGTTTCTCCTTTGGCGGCCGCACCGGGTTGAGGCCCCGGTTTGCCGGGATAGATCTCTTTGTCTTTCCCACGGCGGCCGGGGAATCTCTGCAAACCGTTCTGGAGGCGTCCGCTGCAGGCTGTGCCGTGGTGGCTGCCCGATCCGGCGGTATCCCCGAGATCATCACCGACGGGGTGCACGGTCTTCTGGTTCCCCCGGCCGATATAGTCGCTTTGGCCCGGGCGGTTGCGACCCTGGCCCGCGATCCGGAAAGGGCGCGCCGGCTCGCCCGCGCCTGCTCTGAACGGGTTGGAAAGAGGTTTAACCGGGAGCTGATGCTTTCCCGGACCGCTTTTCTGTACCGCCGCCTGGCCGGCGAGCAGCACCCCCGGGGTTCTGCAGAGACAGTATCGCTGCCCTCCGGCGGACGGTGAAAAGGTGAAGCGGAGCTTCTGTTCCGGAAAGGGTTTTCCCCTAAAAGTAGGGTTGGCCGTCGCAGCCGGCGCGGTGGTGCTCTCTCTTTTGCTTGTCACAGCAGTTCAGTGGTGCCGCCGGGCGAGGGCGCCGCAGTCTCTTTTCAGCGCCGCCGCTGAAGGGGGCGGGGCTACCGGGCGGGTGATCCTGCTGCTGGCGGATCGCCTTACTTATACTGATCTGCTTCACGGTGCCGGACCGAATCTGTCCTCTGTTCTGGAGGAGGGTGCCGTAGCGCTGATGAATGTGCGCAGCGGAAGAGCGGGCAGTGAAAGCGGCTATCTGAGTATTGGCACCGCCGCCAGAGCGGCAGCGGGAGCGGAGGGAAGGAGCGCCTTTGGCGAGGGCGAGTTCATCGACGGGGAGAACGCCGCCGTTGTCTTTAAGCGCTGTACCGGAAATGAGCCCTCCGGAACGCTGTTCCATCTTCAGGCGGCGGCGCTCCAGGAGAAGAACAGCACCCTGCCCTATCCGGTCAAGGTGGGGCTGCTCGGAGAGGCGCTCCGGGAGAGGGGGCTGACTGCGGCTGTCTGGGGCAATGCCGACGGAGCTGTGCCCAACCGCTGTGCCGTGCTGGTGGCGATGAATGCCGCCGGGGAGGTTCGCCGCGGACTCGTGGGAGCGGAGCTGCTGCAGGAGGCCCCCCTGTTTCCTTATGGAGTGTGCACAGATGTGAACAAGCTGGCCGGAACCGTTGCCGCCAATATGATGGAGGCGGATCTGCACCTTGTTGAATTCGGGGACAGCAGCCGCCTCGACGAGTACTGGCCTCAGCTCAACCCGGTCAGGGGGGCGGCGCTTCTTGGAGAAACGCTGCGCAATCTGGACCGGCTGCTCGGAGAGCTGCGCTCCGCTCTGGGGGAGAACGATGTGCTGCTTCTGGCGGTGCCCTCGCTGCCGCAGAACCGGCCCGACAGCGGAGCTCATCTCGCCCCTGCGCTCCTTGTTACCGGCGGTAATGCTGCGGGAGGGCTCCTCGGCAGCACCTCCACCCGCCGCCCCGGTCTAATTCAGAATACCGATCTGGCTCCGCTGATCCTGGACCTGCTGGGCGGCGAAAAAAGCGATCCCGGGCGCAGTGCTGCTTACTTCAGCATAATCCCGGAAGAAGAGCCCCGCATGTTTTTGGAGGGCTTTAACCGCCGGGCGGGACTGGTTTTCGAGCAGCGGGCTCTCCTTCTGAAACCTTATATTGCCCTTCTCATGCTGGTGCTCCTGGCTGCTCTGGCGGGGATCTGTCTTCATATCCGCCCGGTGCTGAAGCCGGCCCGTTACCTCATCGGGATGTTGCTGCTGGTTCCGCCGGTGCTGCTGCTGCTGCCGGCGCTGTTTACCTTTCCGTTGGCGGCGGCGCCGCTCAGCGGCCTCCTTCTCTGCGGGACGGCGCTGGCAGCGGCGCTGTTGTTCCAGCCTCTGGCAGAAAGGGGACAGCTTCTGTACTGGACGATGCTGGGCTGGGGGATTGTCCTGCTACTGCTGCTTGACACCCTTGCCGGTGCCCCATTGCAGCAGCTCTCTCTGTTCAGTTATGATCCCGTAGGCGGTGCCCGCTATTACGGCGTGGGCAACGAGTATATGGGGGTGCTCATCGGAGCGGCTCTTTTGGGAACGGTTTCTCTGGCCGCCGGCCTCGCCCCCCCGGCGGGAGAGAAGGCGACGCCGGCAAAAAGCAGGATATTCTCTTTGGCGTCTCCGTCGATCCTGCTCCTTTACGGCCTCATCATCTTCGTTCTGGCCGCGCCGAATTTCGGGGCCAACCTTGGCGGTTGCCTCACCGCAGCGGTAGCTTTCGGGGTTTCCTGGGCAGGATTGTCTCAGGCGGCGGCGGAGCAAAAGGGCCGGTTCCGGAGGCGGGTTGTGCTCAGCGTGCTCTTTTTCCTGCTGGTTGCTGCGGGGCTGCTCTGGCTGCTCAACATACCCCGCTCCGGCCCGGCGCCATCGCATGTGGGCCTTTTTGGGGAGATGCTGCGCCTGCGCGGTCCGGCGGTGCTCCAGGAGACTGCTCTGCGCAAACTGGCCATGAACCTGAGGTTGATGCGCTACTCTATCTGGAGCCGGGCTTTCCTCACTCTGGCGGGGCTCTGCATCATCCTGTCACTCTATCCCGGGGGCTTCCTGAAACGGCTTCACCGCGAGCAGCCCTATCTCGTTGTCGGTGTGGGGGCGGCCCTCGCCGGAGCCGCCGCCGCCCTGCTGACGAATGATTCGGGGGTGGTCGCTGCAGCCACTCTGCTCCTCTATGCGGTTCCCCCGGCGCTGCTTGCCGTGATGCAAAAGAATCTGCACCGGGGATGTGCTCAAGCCGGAGAGCGGCAGGATTAGCCGTTCTTTGATGGAATAGCTATCCAGTAGAGTTTCAAAGGAGGAGGTTTTCAACTTGGCTCAACAAAGTACCGTCACCCGGTTGCCGAACGGCATCCGGCTAACCTTTATTCCGGCGGTAAAATTCAAGACCATCAGCATAGCACTTTTCATCCACCAGGAGCTGGCCGCCGAAACGGCCGGCTTGACGGCGCTTTTGCCTTCAGTTTTGGAACGGGGCAGCCGCCGCTATCCCGACAACCTCACCCTGCAGCGCGAACTGGAAAATCTTTACGGCGCCGCCATGTCCGCCGATGTTCAGAAAAAGGGGGAGCGTCACCTGATCTCCTGCTCTTTGGAGATGATGCACGGGAAATATGTCGGTGCAGATGAGGAGATGCTGCGCCGGGGGCTGGCCATCGTTGGCGGGGTGATCGGCGATCCCCTGGTGGTGAACGGAGGCTTCAAGGAGGACTATGTGGAGCAGGAAAAAGAGCAGCTTGCCAGGATTATCAAGGGGTTGATCAACAACAAATCGCTCTATGCTGTTGAAAAATGTGTGCAGAGCATGTGCGCCGATGAAAGATTCGGGGTTTTTAAATACGGAAGGCTGGAAGACCTTGCCGGGATCAGCCCGGCCTCACTCTGGCGTTACTACCGGGAGATTCTCTTTGGCAATCCCGTCGAGCTGTACATAGTCGGCGACCTGGAGGCGGAAAGGGTGGAGCAGATCGCCCGGGAGATGCTCCATTTCAGCCGCGGAGCGCAGGAGAAGAGCCTGCCGGAGACGGCGGTTTATGTAGAGCCTGCCGAGACCAGGTTTGTTCAGGAAAGGATGCCGCTCAGCCAGGCCAAGCTGGTCCTGGGCTACCGGACCAATATCGCTTACGACGACCCGCTTTATTTTGCTCTGGTTCTTTACAGCGGCATCCTGGGGGGCTTTCCGCATTCCAAACTGTTTCTCAATGTTCGCGAGAAGGCCAGCCTGGCCTACTACGCTTACTCCCGGCTGGCGAAGCATAAAGGGATCATGATTGTCGCCGCCGGGATCGACGGGGCCGACTATGAACAGGCCCGGGAGATTATCGAAAGGCAGGTTGAAGAGATGGCCCGGGGCCGCATCAGCGATGCCGAGCTGGAAAACAGCCGCGTCGGCCTGATCAATCAGCTGCGGCTCCAGGAGGACAGCCCCTACCAGCAGATCAATCGCCACCTGGACGGGGAGATCGGCGGTAGAAAATACAGCCCCGCCGAGATGATCCGGGCCCTCGAAGAGACCGGCAGAGACGAGATCGTGGCGGCGGCAGAGAAGATCCGCCTGGATACAGTCTATCTGCTGCAAAATGAAGAGGGGGTGCAGCCTGATGCCCGCTGAGAACAGCAAAAAGATACGCGAATTTGCCGAGCTGCAGGAAACTCTGTATAGCTACCGGATCGATCCGGGGCTGCAGCTCTATGTTCTGCCGAAAGCCGGATATGAGAACAAGTATGCTGCTTTTTCGACCAACTTTGGCTCCATCGACAACCATTTTCAGGTTGACGGCAGCGGCGAGACGGTCAAGCTTCCCGAAGGGGTCGCTCATTTTTTGGAGCACAAACTGTTCGAGGATGAACGGGGCAACGTTTTCGACCGCTTTGCCGCGTACGGGGCTTCGTCCAATGCCTTTACCACCTTTACGCACACCACCTATCTTTTCTCGACAACGGATCACTTTTCCGAATGCCTGGAGCTGCTGCTCGATTTTGTTCAGGAGCCCTATTTCACCGACGATTCGGTGAGCAAGGAGCAGGGGATCATTGCGCAGGAGATCCGCATGTACGAAGATAATCCCGGCTGGCGGGTCTTTTTCGATCTGCTGCAGTCGCTTTACCGAAACCACCCGGTGCGCGAGGATATCGCGGGTACTGTCGAAAGCATCTCCCGGATCACTCCGGATCTGCTGTACCGGTGTTACCGCCGCTTCTACCACCCCGGCAATATGGCTCTTTTTGTGGTGGGCGATCTCGATCCCGATGAGATCTGGCGGCAGGTGGAAGCGAATCTCGCCCGGCGCAACTACCAAGAGTCCGGGGAGATCATCCGCCTTTATCCCGAGGAACCGGAAGCGGTGACGCGGCCGCGAATTTCTCGTGAAATGGTTGTTTCAGAGCCGCTCTTCAATCTGGGCTTCAAAGATCCGGCGGTCACCGGGTTCAACGGAGATGCCCTGCTGCGCCGCGAGAGCGCCGCGGAGATCCTGCTCGATATCATATTTGGGCCCAGTGAGCCTCTGTTCAATGAGCTCTACGAAGATGCGCTCATCGATGATCGCTTTGATGCCGGTTACACCGCCGAGTTAAGTTATGGATACGCCCTGATCGGCGGAACGACCAGGGATCCGGAGCGGCTCTACGAGCGGATCATGAGCGCTGTTGAGGGGGCCAAGCAGAACGGTCTGAGCAGTGAAGCATTCGAGCGGCACCGGCGCGATCGCCTCGGCAGATTCATGCGCCGCTTCAATTCGCTGGAATTTGTCGCCCACAATTACCTGGCCTACCGTTTCCGCGGCACCGACCTGTTCAACTACCCGGCGGTGCTGCAGCAGATCGGCCTGGCTGAGATCGAGGCGCTTCTTGAAGAGATCCTCAACCCCGCAAGGCATGCCGTTTCCATCATCCACCCGGCAGCCCAGGAAGAATGAGCCGCGCCGACGGTTGTTTTGCCGACTACCCGCCCTCCCCCTCCCAGGGGAGGGCTTAATTTTTTTGCCCCTTGCCACCTGCGGAAAAGTCGGATAAAATAGGAAAAGAATATGTGCACAAAAATGAGCACAACCATGGTGGGGGGAAGATGATGCATCCATTTGCCGAATACCTCAATCCGTACCTGGGCGAACTGCTCCACAATATTGCCCTGGACAAAACTTTTACCCGGGGGGAGGGTTGCCACCTTTACGACAACACCGGGAAGCGCTATCTCGACTGTATCGCCGCGTACGGCGCTCTGCCTTTCGGTCACAACCCGGCGCCTATCTGGGAGGCGGTGGCTGATTTGCACAGTGCCAAGGAGCCCAATTTTGTGCAGCCTTCGTACCTCGATGCAGCCGGTTTGCTGGCGCAGCGGCTGGTGGAGCTGGCGCCTTCCGGTTTGCGCTACGTCACCTTTACCAACAGCGGTGCCGAAACGGTCGAGGCGGCGCTGAAGCTCTGCCGTTCCGCCACGGGGCGCCGCGGCATCCTGGCGGCGACGAACAGCTTTCACGGCAAAACTCTGGGAGCCCTTTCCGCCACCGGAAATCCCGATTACCAGACGCCTTTTGGCGCTCCGCTGGAGGGATTCGATTTTGTCGGATATGGTGATCTCGCCGCTCTGGAACAGCATCTCTCCCAAAAACCCCGGGACTATGCCGCTTTCCTCATCGAACCGATCCAGGGTGAGGGGGGGATCGTCGTCCCACCGCCGGGATATCTTGCCGGGGTCAAGAAGATCTGCTCTAGATATGGGGTCCTCCTGGTGGTAGATGAGATCCAGACCGGCCTGGGGCGAACCGGGCTGCTTTTTGCCTGTGAAGAGGAGGGGATCACTCCGGACGTGCTGCTGCTGGCCAAAGCCCTGGGCGGCGGCCTTGTCCCCATCGGTGCCTGTCTGAGCACCGCTGCGGCGTACAGCGCTGCTTATGCCTTGAAACATTCATCAACCTTTGCCGGCAATTCCCTGGCCTGCCGGGTGGCTCTGCAGGTGCTGGCGGAGCTGACCGCGGACGAAGGCGCTCTGCTGCATTCCGTCAGGAAACAGGGGCTCATCCTGAAGGAGGGGCTGGGCGTTCTGCAAAGGAAATACCCCCATATTATTCGCGCCGTTCGGGGGAAGGGACTGATGCTCGGTCTGGAGCTCAGCACCGGCGGGTCTCATTTCGCCGGCACCCTGCTCAAAGTTGTGGCCGAGCAGGAGCTGCTGGCTCCGGCGGTCTCCGCCTATCTGCTCAACCGGGAGGGGATCCGGGTTGCCCCGACGCTGAACGGCGGCAGCGTCATCCGCATCGAGCCGCCGCTGATCATTTCCGGGGCGCAGTGCCGCCGGGTGCTGGCAGGCGTCGCCGCCATGCTGGCGGAGCTGGATAAAGCCGATACGGCCAATTTCTTTTCATTTTTAGTTTCCGGGGAGCAGCTCGGCAAAAAGGGGTCGGCCGTTGCCTCTGCTGCGCCTTCCAACGGTCGGCACAGCCCGGGGGCACCAGCCCACGAAAAAAAGGGGGATCACGGGGGCGCCGCCGCAGGCGAGGCGGATGACCTGCCTGCTGCCGGGCGTTTTGCTTTTCTGGTCCATCCGCTTGATCTGAACAGCTTCTCCCAGTTTGATCAGAGCCTGCTCTCGTTTAGCGAAGCGGAGCTGGCCGTCCTGACAAAAAAATGGAGCAGTCTGGTGCGGCCGTATGTGATTTCGCGGGTGAACGTGGAGTCGAGGAACGGCAGTCACGCTGCCGGCGAATTTATTGTTCTGCCGCGCACCGCCGGGGAGCTGGCGCAGATGCCCCGGGCGGAGGCGCTGCAGGAGCTGCGGGAAGCGCTGGATCTGGCCCGGGAGGGCGGAGCCGGCATCGTCGGTCTGGGCGCCTATACCGCCGTTGTCTCCATGGGGGGGCTCTACTTAAAAGATGAAGGGATTCCCCTGACCACGGGCAACAGTTACACGGTTGTTTCGGCGGCCGAAGCGGTGCAGACCGCCTGCAGAAAGCTCGATATATCACCCTGTCAGCACACTGCGGCGATCATCGGGGCGGCCGGTTCCATCGGCAAGGGGATGGCTCTGTTGCTTTCCGAAACGGTGGGCGGTTTGGTCCTGGTGGGCAATCCGCGCAGTAAAAACAGCGCTCCCGGCAGCCGGCGGCTGCTGCGGGTTGCCGCAGAGATCTATCGCTATCTTGCCGGGCTGTTGCAGACGGGTCGGCAGATGCCCGACGGCAGCATCGGTGCTCAGCTGGCGCGCTGCAAGTTGCTGCCGCCCCCGGAGGCCCCGGTTGATGCATTTATCGACTACGCCCTTTCCGCCTCCCGGCGCGATGGCCCGCTCCGGCTGACCACTTCAGCCCAAGAGGCGCTTTCCTCGTGCGGCATCGTCATCAGCGCCACCAGCAGTGATGAAAAGCTGATCCGGCCGGCTGACCTGCTGCCGGGCGCGGTGGTCTGCGATATTTCACGGCCGCCCAATGTCAGCGCCGAGGTGGAGGAACTCCGCCCCGATGTGCTGGTCATCGACGGCGGTGTGGTCGAGCTGCCCGGATGTCCCAATCTGGGCTGGAGCTTCGGTTTTCCCCGGGGGCAGGCCTACGCCTGCATGGCGGAAACGGTGATGCTGGCGCTGGAGCACCGCTACGAACATTTTAGTCTGGGTTCCTCGGGGATCACCCTGGAATCGATCTTGCTCACGAGAGAGTGGGCCCACCGCCACGGTTTCAGGACCGCCGCTCTGCGCAGCTTCGATCAGCCCCTCGGCGAGCCCCGCTGGCGGCAGCTGCTCGCCGCCCGCAGGGCAGAAGCGATTAGCCAAACCCGAATCATGAGTCAGGGAGACTGAGTCAAGGGGACGAGTCGAGTCAAGGGGACGGTGACTTTGACTCACTGATGGTGCAAGCTCTTTGAGTCATCTTTTTGTTTATCCCACATTTTGCTCAATCTGCCGCTGACTGACGCCCGGCCAGGCTTTCAGTTCCCGGAGGATCTCATTTCTACAGGGAGCAGGCATTGAGCAATTCGGTCGTTGACCTGCCTGCCGGAACCTGTTTTACCAACTGTGCGGCCGGCAGGTCAGCTGCCCCGGTTATATCTTCGATGTCCGGAAGAGCGGCGCCGCTCATTATCAAATGAAATTGGGCAAACTAGCTTTGCCGCCGATGATCCAGAGCCAACGCCGTATCGATCAAGCCGCTGTCTGCTTTTCCCCGGGCAATGGTAGCTGCTCCAGGGGTAACTTGCACAATCAGGTGGATCCCGAATTTCACAGTGTTCTGATGGATGTTGCGCAGTGCCGTCAGCAGATCTTCATCTCCGTCAACAGGTTCTCTAAAACCAGCAGGTTCCTGTTTTATATTTGCGATATTCTCTGTTGACAAGGGTCCGGGCATGTTGTATTATTGTATTAGATGACTAATACAATAATACAATGGGGGTGATGCCATGTCCTGGGAATTAAATGCGGATCGTCCGCTCTACGCTCAATTGATCGAGCAGATTGAGCTAAAGATCTGTGCCGGGGTCTACCCGCCCGGTTCAAGGTTGCCGTCGGTGCGGGAACTGGCCCGGGAGGTCTCAGTCAACCCCAATACCATGCAACGGGCCCTTGCAGGGCTGGAGGAAAGCGGTTTGCTTTACACGCAGCGCACCAGCGGCCGGTTTGTCACGGAGGACCGGGAGCTGGTGAAGCGGGTCAAGCACAGGCTGGTGCGGGAGCATGCGCGGGCTTTCCTGGCGAAGATGCTGCGGCTGGGATTCGATCATGAAGAGATCATGGCTGCGCTATCAATGATCATGAAGGAGAGTGAAAAATGAGCGATACCATTCTGGAATGCAGGAACCTGACGAAAACTTTCGGCAGGATCGCCGCAGTAAACGAGGTCACCTTGAGTATACCGCGGGGCAATATTGTCGGATTGCTCGGCCCCAACGCCAGTGGCAAGACCACGTTTCTCAAGCTCTGCAACAAGCTGCTCACCCCCACCGCCGGAGAGGTGCTCATCGCCGGCCATAAGCCGGGGAACGAGAGCAAAAAACTGGTTTCGTATCTGCCGGAAAAGACCTATCTGAATGACTGGATGAAGGTCTCCGAAATTATCGGGTTTTTTGGGGACTTCTATACTGATTTCAATAGCGGGAAGGCTTACAGCATGCTGGAAAAACTTAATATTAACCCCAAAGATCGCCTCAAAACCATGTCCAGGGGGACCAGGGAAAAGGTGCAGCTAATCCTGGTTATGAGCCGCGAAGCGCAGCTCTATCTGCTCGATGAACCTATCGGCGGCGTCGATCCCGCGGCCCGCGATTACATCCTCGACATCATCCTGGAGAACTACGATCCTGCTACAACCATCATTCTTTCAACGCACCTCATTGCCGATATTGAAAAGATCCTGGAACAGGTTGTTTTTCTCAAGGAAGGTCGGGTGGTGTTCCACCGATCGGTTGAGCAGATTCGTGAAGAAAGCGGGAAATCGGTGGACTCACTGTTCAGGGAGGTATTCAGATGCTGACAAAACTATTGAAATACGAATTCAAAGCGACCGCCCGGCTGTTTTTACCTTTTTATCTTGTTCTCCTTGTCTTTGCTCTGGTCAACAGATTCATTGATTTTGAGCAGCTTGTCGCTATTGATGCGCAGGTTTTCGGTTTCGGTGTTCTGGAGATGTTTGGTTTCCTGGCCAGACTGCTCTATTTTGTCCTCGTTGTTGGCATCCAGGTCATGACCCTGCTGATCTTGCTTCAGCGTTTTTACAAAAGCCTGTTGGGCGATGAGGGTTACCTCATGTTTACCCTGCCGGTTCACCCGCGGCAGCATATCGTCAGCAAGCTTATCGCAGCAGCAGTATGGATAACTGCCAGCGGTCTTGTCACCGCCTCCTCCATCATGATCATTACCGCCAGAGCCGGAATGTGGGAGGTGTTGCAGAGGGCAGTCAGCGTCTTCGGGAGCGCCTTCGGAGTCACCGGCTTTTTTGTTTTTCCCGGAGCGCTCCTGGCGGTCATGGCCTCCGGTATCCTGATGATCTATGCGGCTGTTGCTCTGGGACACATCTCTCCCCGCCATAAAATACTGGTGTCCCTGGCCTGGTACGCCGCCCTCGGCTTTGCTTCAACCACCCTGCTGTTTATCTTCCTGACCCGCATCCGGGCACCCCTGCAGGAAATCACCGGTGTGATCAACGACGGCATGGCCATCAACCTCGGGATAGTCTGGTACGTGCTGCTGCCGGCTGTCGTTCTGGGTGCCATTTACTTTGTGTTGACCAATTATATTTTGGAAAGAAGACTCAATCTGGAATAGGGAAGCGGTGTTTCCGGGGCCGGATTAACCCGGCCCCGAGGAGGCGGTCGGAGGAGGGAGGCAAACCGGGGGCCTATCCCGCAGCTGTTTTCACCGGGGGCTCTTCGGGGGGACGTAAGGAGCCCCGGCCATTACCGGAGTTCCTCAATCTAATTTTTTGAAAGCATCTTTTCCCGCTTTACACAGCGGGCAAACCCAGTCGTCGGGTAGTTTTTTAAAGGGGGTCCCAGGCGGGATGTTGCTGTCCGGGTCTCCTTCAGCGGGGTCGTAGAGGTACCCGCAAACCGTGCATTGGTAGCTCTCGCCGTAACTGCTGTTTGGTCCTCCTTGAATATAGGTGGGCGCGGTCGGGGGTGTAGCGCCTTTTTTTGCCTGGTGGTAATAGGCGTAGGTCAGGGGGTTGCCTTTTTTCAAAATCTCTGCTGCGGTGACCTCTCCGATGAAAATGGAGTGTGTTTTCACGTCGATTTCCTGAATGAGCCTGGCTTCCAGATAAGCCAAAACATCGTCCTTTAGGTAAGGCAGGCCCCGGGCCGTGGTTCCGTAATTGAAGCCGGCAAACTTGTCCAGATCCCGGCCCGAGTTGAAGCCAAACTGTCCGATGAGAGAAAGGGGTGCCTCTT